>JAGVPS010000023.1 GCA_020052135.1 Minisyncoccota bacterium | reverse complement strand
CAATATACGCTCTCAGAAGCTATAACGAGCAAAGAAGACGCGCTCGACCGCATCATGAAAGCGGTGTGGGGGCTTGTGCTCTTGCTCGCGAGCGTTCTTATTTTAAATACATTAAACCCCGACATAATCAAACTTAAGAACCTTGAAGGGGTGACCCCTCCTCTTGGCAATGTGACGCCAGAAGGTCCTCCGGAGGCTCCAAACTTGTGCGGAAACGGCACGCTCGATGCCGGAGAAGCGTGCGATCCGACAAGCGACACAAAGACGTGCCCACAGGGAAGTATATGTCTTGTAAATTGTGCGTGTACTCAACCTCCTGAACAACCAACTCCTCCCGGGCAATAGGTTATTCTATCGGCTTAATTACCACGCACCGCTCTTTGCCTTCTCCCTCACTTTCCGTGCGCACCTGCGGGTGCACTGCAAGCTCAACGTGGACAAGTCGCCGCTCATAGGCGTTCATTGCGGGTAGGCGAACAAGCTCTCGTCCCATCGTTGCCTTGCGCGCCGCGGCTTTCGCGAGTTCCACAATAAGCCGCTCCCGCTCTTTTTTATAGTTATTGATGTCAATAAAAAAAGTTTCGAGGCCAGCCTTGCGCGCTAAAAGCTTCACTACATGATCAAAGTCGTGAACCACTGAGGGAAGCCATTTCTTAAACCATTCGCCCTCAGCCACAAACACGTCAACTTTTTTGTTTTCAAAATCAAAGTTGAGCGACGGGTCTGCAAATCCCATGCTTTCAAATAGCGTTTTAAGTTGTTTTTGAAATTCCTCCGTCATAGGTAGTAGGGACGCTCCCCGCCTTTTCCCGATCGAGCGAGCGCTCAACAAATATTTGTTGCATCACTGAAAATAGCGAAGTGGTGAGCCAGTAGAGGCCGATTGCCGCTGGCAAAGAGTATAAAATAACTATAGTAAGCAGGGGCCCGATGAACACCATCTGGCTCGCCATCCGCTCTGCGGGGCTTGCCCCGCTTGCAGGCGGTTTCCGCTTTCGGAGCGCCAAACGGCCTTGTAAATACTGCGCCCCTGCGGCTAAGGCAACAATCAGTATATTGCGTTTAGTTAAATCTATCAATCCCAATGAGATGTGGTTTAGCGTTTCGGGAGCGGTGAGCCCCGAATAGAGGTCGGTAAATGCTTCGGGGGAAAAACCATTTAGGAAAACTCGATAGAGCGCGATCAGGATCGGCAACTGAACAAGAATGAGTAAAAATCCAGAAAAGGGGTTTACGCGATGCTCGCGGTAGAGCGCGAGAAGCGCCTGCGCTTGTTGTTCTTTATTGTTGCGATGTGTTTCTTGAATTTTTTTTACGTGCGGCTGGATACGTTGCAGGACTGATTGGTGTTTGAGACTCCGATAGAAGAGCGGGTAGAGCGCGCCGCGAATAAGGAGTGTGAGCAGTATGATCGCAAGGCCGAGATCGGCAAAGGTGACGTGGCTGTATAAAAACACGAGCGCATTAAAGAGTGGCTGATATAGAATTTCGTGAAATAAAAATTTCATGGGTGTTTTTTATGTATCTAGAAGATTCTTTAAGTTTTTACAAAGCTCTGCAAGTTCCGCGCGTATTTTTTCGGGCGATGCCTGAGCCGCCGCCCTTTGTGCAATGAAGAGCACGTCTCCTGCTTGTATGCCGCTCCGCTCTTCCGCGATAATCCGAAGAGCTAAGCGTCTGAGCGCGTTCCGGTCCACTGCTTTTTTCAGAGTTCCGCGAGAAACTAATACTCCCCACCGGCTTTTGTCCGCCTCTCGTGGGAAGAACTGTAGCAGAAAAAACCTCCCGCGCAAAGTGCGAGCTGGTTTTTTTCGTATAACATCTTGGATCGGCAACCTGCTAATCTTCGGCAACACGATGGTGTTAGACCGAAAGGGAGCGTCTGCCCTTTTTCCTGCGGCGAGCAAGCACGCGCCTGCCTCGACTGGTTCTCATGCGAGCGAGAAACCCATGTGTTCGCGCCCGCTTTCGTTTTTTTGGTTGATAGGTTCTCGACATACGGGGAGTTTCGCATTATGCCATAACTGTCGCTGGCTAACCAGTCACACGTTTCATATAATTGTACCAGTCTTCCCATCTTACGCAAGGCGTGAAAATAGTTCTCCACAGGAAATGCACAGCTTATTCATGCTTCGTCGTTTGGGACTCTAGGAGAAGAGGATTACAATAATGCATACACCCATGAATCTCGAACAGGCGTGGCAGGCGGCGCTCGCGGAGATAGAACTCCAAATCTCGCGACCCAATTTTGTGACATGGTTTGCCGAGTCTAAGCTCCTCGAAAAAAACGAGGGGGTCGCGCTTGTTGCTCTTCCGAATAATTTCGCGAAAGAATGGATCGAGTCTCGGTATCAAAAAATTATTTTAGGAGCTCTTCGAAATCTTGATGAGACCACGAAGAAGGTTGATTTTGTTGTTGCCTCGGCTATGTCGCGCCCTCCCGCGGCTCGAGCCGGGCTTGGGCGGTTGCAGAATGACGACCTCGGCCAACAGAGTTTTAGCGAGCTCAAAATTGATCCGGAAACGAATTTAAACCCTCGATACACGCTCAGTTCTTTCGTGGTAGGAAAATCGAATGAACTCGCCTTCGCCGCGGCACAGGCAATCGTCCAAAGTCCGGGACACAAGTACAATCCTTTTTTCATTTATGGGGGGGTTGGTTTGGGAAAAACACACTTGATTCAGGGCATGGGTAATGAAATTAAGGCGCTGTATAAAAATGCGGTTAAGGTCCGCTATGTCTCATCGGAGAAATTTACGAATGATGTTATTTGGGCAATTAAAAATAAGCGGATGGAAACAGTTAAAGAAAAGTATCGCTTTATTGATGTGCTCATTATCGATGACATCCAGTTTATCGCCGACAAACAAGCAACCGTTGAAGAGTTTTTTCATACGTTTAACGCGCTCTATGAGAGCAATAAGCAGGTCATCATTTCGTCGGATCGCCCCCCTCGCTTCATACCTACCCTAGAAGACCGAATGCGGTCGCGCTTTGAGGGCGGCGTGCTCGCAGACATAGGGTACCCGGACTACGAACTCCGGTGCGCTATTATAAAAACAAAAATCGAGGAGAAGGGGGTGATTGCCTCGGATGAAATAGTGACTTTGATCGCTAATAAGATCCAACGGAGCATCCGCGAAATAGAGGGGGTTTTGAATAAGATGCTTTTTTATCAAAATAAACGCGGCGAACCCGTGAATATAAAAACAGCTGAGCATATTATCGAGGAGGTGAGCGAGCGGCCAGCAAAGAATATCAGCGCAAATCATATTATTAAGACGGTGGCGGGATTTTATGAAATCTCTCCGTTAGACCTCGTAAACCGCTCCCGCAAAAAAGAGATTGCTGAGTCGCGGCAAATTGCCATGTACCTGCTCCGCGACATGCTCTCTCTCTCATATCCGTATATCGGAAGGAAATTGGGGCGCCGGGACCACACAACCGCAATGTATGCGTGCGTAAAAATCAGCGAGGAGATAAATCGCAATCAGAATCTTAACCATAAAATTCTCGCGATTAAAGATTTAATCAATAAGGCGTAAAAATGTGTATAACTTATGCATATATACTGAGTGTGTTGGGTAATATGATTGTATAAATGGTGGCTTGTGATGGTCGCACTGAATATATCCACACTTTTACCGCGCCTATGCACAGGTTGTATGAGTCAGATAATGTAATTACATAAAAGGTTTCTCTCTGGTTAGGATTAGTTGTGCACTTCTTTACTACTTCTATATGAAATTAATTATATTAAAAGATAATTTAAAAGAGGGACTGAATCGCGTAGAGCGAGCCATTGGGGACACAATAAGCCTTCCTGTTTTAAAACACGTGCTTTGTGAAGCACAAGAAAGCGGCATGCGTCTTACAACCACAAATCTCGAAATGGGAATAGAAACAAAAGTGGTGGGAAAAGTAGGGGAAATAGGGTCTATTACCGTCCCCTTTCAAGCGCTCTATGCCATTATCCAGGGCGTTGATACTGAACGAATAACGCTAGAAACCGAGGGCAACATACTCCTCGTGAGCACGGATAATTATCACGCTCGCATCCAAGGGATGGGAAGCGAAGACTTCCCGATTATTCCAAAAATACAAAACAAAACAACCACACTTTCTATTTCCGCGGAAGTTTTTACTGATGCCGTGAGTAAAGTCATATACGCGGCGCAGTTTTCTGAAATTAGGCCAGAGCTCGGGGGCGTACTTATTGATTTTCAAATGAGCATACTAAAACTAGTCGCCACCGATAGTTTTCGGCTCGCCGAGAAAACCATTCTTACAAAACACATACAAACCAACGCCACGAGCGGTTTTAAGGTTATCGTTCCCCTAAAAACCATGCAAGAGGTTCAGAGAATATTTTCTAACGAGGAAACGCTTTCAATCACCATCGATGAGCACCAAATACTCGTGAGCGGAGAGAAGACGCAACTAGTATCTCGGCTTATCGGAGGCAGTTACCCCGATTACGAACAAATTATCCCCAAAACAAACGACCTAAAGCTCTCTCTTAAGCGAGACCAGCTTATGAGCGCAGTGCGCCTCGTGAGCACCTTCTCAGGTAAAGTAAACGACATTAAAATTCGCATGCGAGAAGGAACAAAAGCGCTCGAAGTGTATTCCGCAAGCCACGAACTGGGAGAAAACGCCTACTTAGTTCCCATAAAAGCCGAGGGGAAAGAACTAAAAGAAATTAGCTTTAACTGGCGCTATCTTATGGACGGGCTAAAAGCCATGCCGGGAAAAGAAGTGGTTTTCACCATGACGAACGACGCTAAGCCTGCGGTGCTACAGCCAGCGGATGACGCATCATACCTCTATATCTTAATGCCCATTAAGTCTTCTTAAACCCCCACACCGAAACCTATGGGTTTTTCGGTGTGGGGGTAAAGAGAATAACCGAAGACTCTGCTGAATGCCCCGCTTCGTCTATCACCCGAAGACGCAAGAGATTCTGAGGACCTACAACTTCCGGAGTAAACGAATAGACGTAGTGTACGTCCATGCCGAGCTCGCTGACGCGAGTATCAATAAGGGCATCATTCCAATAAAGCTCAGCACGCAAAATATTCGTGGACGAACCCGCATCCACCTCTACAGTCACGTTGCCGCTCACAAAAGCGCCATTAAGAGGGGCAACGATTTCCGCTGTAGTGGGAACGGTAAGGGCGATAATTCCATCTCCCACGAGTACGCCTCCCAGCGGCACCGGCTCGTTTAACGAGGCAAAATTAGGCAGGTGCTCCCGCGCCCACGCGAGCGCCCCGTCTTCCCAGTTCTTAAACTGCGGATCCGTTTCTGGGTTCTTGGGGTCTGGTCCCTGCGGGTCTTTGCGGTCTATGTAAAACAGCGTGTCATGCACTTGCGGGTATTGCTTACCAAGAGCTTCGTAGGTAATCACATATTCTCCCCGAAGAATAGGCTTTGCCGCAGGAGAAGGGTCTGGTTTTACGAACGGGACCGAGGAAAATTCACTAAGCGCCCTACTCATAAAATCGTGCCAGATCGGCACCGCGGCCAAAATACTCCCTCCTTTACGCTCCATGGGTTTATTGTCATTATTGCCAGCCCACACTCCAGCAACGAGGCGGGGCGAGTAGCCAATAGCCCACGCGTCCCGATAGTCGTTTGTCGTTCCGGTTTTCAAAGCAACTTCATACTCGGGCACAACCGTGAGCGACAGGCTTGCGGAAAAAAGCGGACGGCGCGCATCGACGTCCGAGAGAATATCGTTAACCAGGCGCACATACTGCGGATCCATCACTCGACGCTCTTTGTTTCGGTAGGATTCAAGCACTCCCTCTTTATCCCGCACCTCCAGGATGAATGATTGCGCGTGCGTTATGCCGTCGTCCGCGAACGCTCCGTAGGCATGCACAAGATCAATGAGGCGCACTTCGCCGCCGCCGAGGACCAGAGAAAGCCCATACCGACTTTTTTCGGTCAATGTCGTAATGCCGAAGTTCTTTGCGGTCGCGAGCGCGCGATCAAGCCCAACAAGATACAGCGTCTTAACCGCGGGGATATTCAGTGATTGCGCGAGCGCGTTCCGCATGGTCACCGGCCCTCGAAACAACCCATCGTAGTTTTCAGGCGCATAACTTCGTTCAGGATCGCCCGTGGTATCAAATTCGGTCGGCACATCAAAGAGAATCGTGTCTGGCGTATACCCATTTTCAAACGCCGACACATACACAAACGGCTTAATGGCGGATCCTGGCTGGCGAAGACCCTGCGTCGCGACGTTAAACTTCCCCTCGATAGCATCATCGAAATAGTCGCGCGATCCAGCAAGCGCGAGAATTTGACCAGTCAGCGGATCTTCGGCAACAAGCGCGGCATTCTTTCCGTTGTAGAGCTCCTCATTTCGTTGCGCGCCCTCGCTAACCGCTTTTTCGGCAAGCTCCTGCAGTTTCCAGTCAAGCGTCGTAGTCACCATGAGCCCGCCCGTACGAACAGCCGCCTCTCCATACTGTTGTTCTAAATAGTCTTGTACGGCAAGCACGAAATGCGGGGCGCGAATGCCATCGGACGGATCTGAAAAAACCAGTTTTTCCTTCGTAGCGGCTACCCGCTCCTCCTCTGAAATAAAGCCAAGACCCTCCATGCGCTCTAGGGCATAGTCTTTTCTTGCAAGGAGAACGTCCACGTGAGATCCCCAGGGCGAGTAATAGGTAGGAGCTTGTGGAATACTGGCGAGAAGCGCCGACTCAGCAAGCGTAAGGGAGCCAACCGATTTTCCAAAAAAAAGCTGGCTTGCGGACTCTACGCCATACGCAGTCGCCCCATAGGGAATTTGGTTGAGATACAGGGAAAGAATTTCGTCTTTTGTAAACCGCCGCTCAAGCTCTATAGAAAGAGCAAGCTCTTTTAATTTTCTGACCAGCGTACGGTCGCGCGTGAGAAACGCATTTTTTGCAAGTTGCTGAGTGATAGTAGAGCCGCCTTGAGCGCGCGCTCCGGTCAAGGGTTTAATAATGAGTCCTCGAATAATGCCGCGAATCGAAAACGCGCGATGCGTATAAAACCCCTCATCCTCTATGGCAATAGTTGCCTGCGTTAAGGTTTCTGGTATTTTCTCAAACGGAACCTGAGTTCGTTTTTCGTTTCCATGAATTTCGTACAACAGCGTTTTGCCGCTACGATCATAGATGCGGGTAGATTCGGGAATACGGCGATCCGCGAGAATATCCGGAGAGGGAAGTGTTTGCAATATGTATAAAAAAGTTCCCCCCCCGACGAGAACAAGGAGGACACCCAAAACCCCAGCGACAACGAACAGCCGTTTCATCGTTTCATTATAGTACGATGGCGATACTCCCAAAAGCAAAACTCCCCAGCCAAGCTGGGGAGTTTTGGTATGTGAAAGCCCTTATTGGGCAGGCTCCTCTTCGGCGTCATCCAACAATTCCTTCTCCTCCTCGTCATCCTCCTTCTCCTCCTCGTCATCATCTAAGAGGGAGTCATCGTCTGCGCCAATATCACTCACCAGCCCGTCATCTGCATCCTTACTGCGCATGTACGTGGAACGTGCTGTCTGGTCTAATTCAAACATAGATGCATAAATGCGTTCACGACCTTTATATAGGTAATATTCCAAACATTATAGAGAGCAGAAACCGTGTGTCAACCCCACTACATACCACAGGCTCGTTTGTATGCCCTCAAAGCCAACGGAGGAGAAGCTGTCCCTCATAGGGATCATCTCCCTCGCGGCGCATTTTATGGCACAGCTATATGTTCTCCCAGGTACGCGCATGCGCGGTGGTAATAGCTATAGCCAGCGCGTCTGACGCGTCGTCGTGGCCAGTAAGTTCGGAAACGCGCAGAATCTTTTTTACCATTTTAGCTACGGCAATTTTATCAGCCATGGCGTAATTTGCAACAGCAATTTTTACATCGCCAGGTCTGAATTCCTTTACCGGGACGCCGTACTCGATAAGACCAAGCAGAAGGACTCCGCGCGACTCGGCTACCTGGAGCGCAGTCTTTTGGTTTTTTGAAAAGTAGAGCGTTTCAATACCCGCGAGATCAGGCGCGAGAGTTATGAGGAGCTTCTTAAAAGCGCGAGAAAGCTCATGGATGCGATCAATGCCGGTTTTTGTCTGCATCTCAAGAACTCCGTATTTAAGAAGCGTGAGCTCAGATCCTTTTTCAATAAGACCATAGCCGATGCGCGTGCTACCAGGATCAACGCCAAGAATTCTCATAGGTTAAATACATAGCAACTGGAAATTAGTAATTTGATCTAGGATTCTTCTAATGACGATGCACTAATTATAGTTGTAAATTTGTAATCACCTTTTGCACGTCAGGATGTTCTTCAAGTGAAGAAACGATTTCTTGCACCTTTTGTTTCGTCGCATCGCTTAAGAGTTGTGTAAATTTTGGTTTCCATTCTCCCTGTGTTTTTTCAAAAGACCAGAGCACGCTTCCCTGCTCCGCGGGTTTCAGGCCCAGCTTTTCCATAAGATGTCGAACTTCAGCAATAGTTCGGTTGCGGCTATCGGTAATGCCGAGGACGACGAGCGCGGATTTTTCCGGGCCATACGCCTCGAGGACAACCTCCTCAAGATTTTTCTCTTCAGATGATCGCGTGATGGCGCGCTCGATATTTTCATTCGGAACGTTTGCGTCACGCGCTGTCTGGATAGTGGTACGAAGACGCGGATTGAACTGAGGGTCAGGATTTTCCTTAGCCGCGACAGAAACTGCTTTTAACAGTTTAGAAAACAAAAGACCGCGCTTTTGATCGGTCGCGCCCTTCTTATGTTTTATCTGCGACCACTTAGAATGTCCGGACATGTAGGTTCGGCTTTAAGCATATAAGAGGCCCGCATGTGTTTCAAGGTTTCTTATAAAAAGAAATACCGCCGCAGGCAACCTCCCGGATGGAGGTCGCACTGCGGCGGCGGTGGATGCGATGGAGCAGGCATCACTAGTAGCTCCAGAATTCGGTGTGCCTGCCGAGCGAATTCTCGGTTACGAACCACGTGTTTGACTGTTTATAGCCACCCGCAACGTAGATCTTGGCTGTCGAGGCGCCCACGAAAGCCCCCCTCTTCGTGTAGATCTTGATCATGATGGAAACGGGAGCGGCTCCTTGGTTGGCGCGCCGGAGGTTCTTCTGGTAGACGATGTAGTGCTCTCCACCGGTGATCCGTGGCAGTGGCGTGCCGTCGTCTTCGTGAACCGGGAAGCCATCGATGAAGAGGGCAAACTCCCAGTTCTGCGGCGCGTTGTGCAGGATGGTGAAGCTGTAGCCGCTCGTGAGGAGCGGGAAGTTCGTGGCGGTCACCGAGACTCGATCGAGGATGGAGTAGCCCACGTAGCCCAGTCCGGCGCAGCTCGGAAGGAACGAGACGAAAAGCACGAAGAGAGCGATCTTCACAAGGCGGATATTCATCGGAGGATCCTTTCAGGTGAGCGAGTCGGTTGTCGAAGTTCAGGACTTCATTATAGCACGAAAATAATCAACTTGTCAATTTCTACGGCGCGAATTCAAATCTGAACTGCACCACTGAGCAAAAATCGAAGCTGCGGCGTAGGTATACTTCAAACAAGTAATATCTACCCTTCTATGTACACACAAT
>JAGVPS010000074.1 GCA_020052135.1 Minisyncoccota bacterium | reverse complement strand
TCTGAGTACACCAACCAGGCATATAACAATAAAAATGCTTACCTTTCGTTTGCTCTGCGGGATTCCGAAGACGTAGCCTATATCGCGCGCGCGGTCGAGGTAAAAAGTAGCTTGGATGTTATCTATACCCACCATTCCGAATTGCTGTACGAATGTCTAGATGTTGATAAATCTCACCAAAGCAGTTTCTTGGAAGATTCCGAAGGGTGCGTTAAGTCTATGTTTCTTTCGGATTGTAGAAACTGTCAGAATTGTATCGGTGGAGTAAATCTTCGCGCGAAAAGCAATATATTCTTTGGCGAAGCGCTCTCTAAAGGAGAGTTTGAAGTGAAGATGAAAGATTTTAATACTGGGAGTTACCGAACCCAAGAGACTTTAATACAAAAACTTTCAGAACTTAAGCAAAAAGCAATTCATAAAGCAGTCAGACAAACCAATTGCAGTAAGTGTGTAGGAGATCGCCTCCGTAATGCAAAAAATTGTTTCAACGTATTTGATGGTTTTGAACTTGAGAATGTTCGGCACTCTTCGTGGGTCTTTACGAGCAAAGAAACCTCCGATGTGTATGGCATGGGCGGCAGTGAATTTATTTATGAATCCATCGGCATTGAAGATGTCAATAACATCAAGTTTTGCAATGTAACGGATGCCTCAAACAATGTGCAATACACAGACTTGTGCTTTTCGTCTTCTAATCTTTTTGGTTGTATCGGCTTGCGCGGTAAAGACTATTGTATTTTAAACAAAAAATACTCGAAGGCTGAATATGAGGCGTTAGTTCCCAGGATTCTTGCTCATATGAATGATATGCCATATATTGACGTAAAAGAGCGGATATTTAAATACGGAGAATTTTTTCCCGCAGAATTATCACCGTTCGCCTATAACGAAACCATAGCCCAAGAAAATCTTCCGCTCTCTAAAGAGGAAGCAATACATCAGGGATATGCATGGAAGGATCCAGATGTACGCAATCTTAACATTACGAAGAAGCCAGGAGATCTGGCGGATAATATTGAAGAAGCAGATGAAGCTATTCTGCAGGAAGTTATTGGATGTTCTCATGAGGGCGAATGTAATGAGCAGTGCACTCGAGTATTCAAACTTACCCCCTCGGAACTTCAATTTTATACAAGGATGAAACTTCCACTCCCTCGTTTTTGCCCAAACTGCCGGCATTACCAGCGTCTTAAAAAAAGAAATCCTTTGAAATTGTGGCATCGGCAATGCGTATGCGTGCCTGCCGGAGCCTTGGCGAAGGAGGGTGTGTACCGAAATACTGTTGTTCATCCTCATCACAAGGAAGGGAGATGTCCTAATGAATTTGAAACTTCATATGCCCCGAATCGACCAGAGATTGTCTATTGTGAGCAATGTTATCAAGCCGAAGTAGTTTGAGTTAGCCACTAGGGTTTAGCCAATAGCGACTAGATATGAATACAGAAACCAAAAATACTTCGACTAGCTCAGTATCTTCGACCTGCCAGAACTGCAAGCAAAGCTTTACCATCGAACCGGAGGATGTGGCGATGTATGGGCAGTTTGATTTGCCAGCGCCGGACGTATGCCCAACATGCCGGCTGAAGCACCTGTTTTCTTTTTGGATATTCGGAAAATTTCGCAAAACAACGTCTGCGTTAAGCAATAAATCCATCATTACGGTTCTTTCTGATAAAGTACAGTTTCCTATTTATGACAGAGAAGAATGGATAGGGGATACCTGGGATGTGCTTTCTTATGGCCAGGAGTATGACCCAGCGAGGCCATTTTTTGAGCAGTTTAGGGAAGTAATGAATACGGTGCCTCATCCGCATCAGATCGGCACAAGGAATGTTAATTGTCCCTGGACCGATGATTGCTTCGATTGTCGTGAGTGTTATCTGTGCCGATCGATGGTTGGTTGTGAATTTTTAACCTATGCGTATAGATGCTTTGACTGTAAGAATTCCGTTGATATTACGTACTGTTACAATACAGATTTTTCGTATGATTGCCTCTACTGCTTTAAATGCTACAAGCTCCAATATGCTTTCAATTGCCGAGACTGTATTGAAAGCATATTCTTGTATGACTGCCGCAATGTACAGAACTGTTTTATGTGTTGGAACTTACGCAACAAGCAATACTGTATACGTAACAAGCAATATACCAAGGAAGAATATTTCGAAAAGATAAAAGAGTTTGATACCCGCTCATTTCAGGGAATTACTGCGCTCCGTGAGCAATTCAAAAAGATATTGGAGCAAGAAGCCGTACATCGGGAAAATTTTAATCTTCAAGTCACTCACTCTACGGGAAATTTTATGACCGAGTGTAAAAACTGCATAGATTGCAGATTTATTGAGCGTGGAGAAAATTGTCGGCATTGCTGGAGAGCCACTGATCTCAAGGATTGCATTGACTGTGTTGGAAACTTCAACGCCGAAAAGAGCGCCCTCGTAAGTCTTGGTGAGGCAACCTACGAATCCATTGGCACCTTGTATAGCTTGAACTGCCGCTACTCGGCATATTTAGATTACTGTCAAGATGTAGAATATTGTTTTGGCTGTTCAGGACTGAAAAAGAAAAAATATTGTATTTTAAATAAGCAATATTCCAAGGAAGACTATGAAGCGCTTCTTCCAAAGATAAAAAACGCAATGAGGGAAAGAGGAGAATGGGGCAAGTTTTTCCCTATGGCATACGCGTCCGCTGGCTACAATCTTTCCCTCGCCCAGATTTTATTTCCCGATATCAAAGCGAACGTGGAACACATGGGGGGTTGGTGGCAGGAACTCAAAGAGCCGACTCATGATGGCGTGAGTGGAGATGCATTACCTGACCGTATTGATGACGTGAGGGATGACATTACTGCGCAGGCAGTAATTTGTCCTGAAACCAAATGGCGCTACAATATCGCACCCCGCGAACTCGTCTTCTATAAGGAAAAGGGAATACCCTTGCCACGCCGTCATCCAGATTGGCGCACGCTTAACCGTTTTAGCCTTCTTGGACGTGCCGTCACGCCTAGAGAGGGAATCTGCTATTATTGCAAAAAAGCAATCACGCACTATTTTCCGTCCGAATTCGGCTATCAAAAAATTGCCTGTGTAGATTGTTACCAAAAAAATATTGCATGAACGAAACCAGAAACTGCCAGAACTGCAAGCAAAGCTTTACCATCGAACCAGACGATTTTAGTTTTTATGAAAAAATGTCAGTGCCGCCGCCGCTTCGGTGTCCTGACTGTCGGCAAAAGCGACGGCTATTGTTTCGGAATTTTAAAACGCTCTATAAACGCCCCTCGGATAAATCGGGAAAGTCGGTAATTTCAATGTATTCAGAAAAGGCGCCATTCCCCGTTTGGAGCAGAGACGAATGGTGGACAGATGATTGGGATGCGCGTGGGTTTGGAAGGAACGTAGATTTTAATCGCCCTATACTCGATCAGATTTGGGAATTGTGGCAGAAAGTGCCGCGGGCGGCCGTTTTGCATACCCAAACCGAGAACTGTACCTATTCCAACGCTGTTTCTAAGAGCAGAAATTGCTATCTGGTATTTGGCTGTGTTGAAACTGAAAACGCGGGATATGGCCACATCGTGTGGAATTCAAAAGAATCCTTTGATAATTTATATCTCTTCAAATCCGAACTTTGTTTTGAATGCATTGATGTTCTTGGCTCATATCATTTGCTGTATTGTGGGGAGTGTGAAGATTGTACGAATTCCATCGGGCTTTTTGACTGTCGGGGTTGCACGAATTGCATTGGTTGTGTTGGCTTACAGAAAAAATCATATTATATCTTCAATAAACCAGTCAGCAAGGAAGACTATGAAAAATTTTTAGTCGAGCATCCCCTGAACGACCCTAAGACGATTTCACTTATTCTCGAAAAGCGAGAAGTATTGCGCCGTGAATTGCCGCAGAGATCATTTTTCGGCTCTCATAATGTAGATGTTTCTGGTAACCACATCTATAACGCGAAGAACATACACCACTCATTCGACGTTAAAAGTGGAGAAAACTCAAAGTTTGTTTTTACGTGTAGAAAAGCAGTGGATTCATACGATATAGGTTTTACTTCAGACGTTGAATTGGGCTACGAAGTTCTTACAACCGGAGCGGGGCGTAATATTATGTTTTCCCATTCTTGCGTTGGCAGCACTGACACGTTTTATTCGGATAACTGTTTCAATTGCCATAACGTATTTGCGAGTGCCGGACTGCGGAGTAATGAGTATTGTATTCTCAATAAGCAGTATAGTAAGGAAGAATATGAAAAACTGGTCCCCACGATAATTGAGCATATGAAAAAAACAGGGGAATGGGGAGAGTTCTTTCCGGAGAAAATGTCGACGTTTGCCTACAATGAATCAATTATTAATGAGTATTTTCCTCTTTCCCAAGGAGAGGCAATTGCATTAGGTTATCGGTGGGAGGAGGATATCCCGCGCACTTCTGGACAGGAAACGGTCAAGTATGAAGATTTGCCAACCGATCCGCAGAAGTTTTCGGATGAACTTACAAAACAAGTTCTAAAATGTCTTATGTGTGGGTTCAATTACAAGTTAATTCCGCAGGAGATCACTTTTTATAAACAAATCGGGGTTTCTTTACCGCACGAATGTTTTAATTGTCGTCATGCAAGGCGAATGAATCAGCGCAATCGACGACTTATGTGGGAAGGGCAGTGCATAAAGTGCGGAGTGAAATTCCAGACATCGTATTCACCTGAACAGCAAAAACTCTATAAAATTTATTGCGAAAGCTGTTACCAATCTGAAGTTATATGATATAAACAGCTGTAGTCCTGAGCGAATCCGCCAGCTGGCGGAGAAGGAGGATGAAGTCTGTTACCAAAAAGAGGTTATATAATCCTTGACAGAAGTTCATCTTAAGGTAAACTTTGCAATATGGATAAAATCGTAGGATTAAAGGAATTGAGGAATAGGCTGGATTTTTATGCTAATGAAGTGAAGCGCGGTCGCTCGCTTATTGTGATGAAGCGTTCAAAACCGCTATTTAAAGTTTCGCCGCTTGATGAAGGTGAACAGTGGGAGGAGGTAGTGGATTTTACTAAGATTCGCCGTGGAGGAGTAAAGGCCAAGGATTTACTCTCGCGTCTCTAGCGCACGACTTCATGGATAGGATTGAGAAGTCGCTTCAAAGACTTTCTGCTAAAGAACGCCTTGGTGTTTCTAAAATAATA
>JAGVPS010000095.1 GCA_020052135.1 Minisyncoccota bacterium | reverse complement strand
GGAGGTTCCTTCAAGCTTCCATTCGGAAGAGGGATTCTGCGCCTCGTAGATGATGCTCACCACTCGCAAGGGAAGCCTGGCAGATTCTTTGCCGGATTCCTTTCGGGGCGAGACGATGACCGTCGCCTCGATCTTCGAATCCGGAGTCAAGGAAAGAGAAAATACCTGCACGACTTCCGGAAGGGGAGTATGAGCGAGAGAATCACTCCACTCGAACGTTTTCCAGCCAAGGAGAAGCACCAGGATGAGCATTGCGGCAATCCACTTCGGCATGAGCTATCTCCCGCCCGTGGTAACACGAGGTCCAGTTAAGGTTCCTTCTGTATACTACCGACAGAATGCCCTGTGGGCAATGGGTAAAAACCTTATTAAGATAACACCTCCTTTGGCTTGCTACCGAGCGCGCATCCTTTGCAGAGTCCATAGAACTCAAGCGAATGCTGTTGTATTTCACTAAATGAAGCTGTTTTCCGGAGGATAGTCTTATGCATCTCTTCAATCTCACAGCCCGCAATATCTTCCATGCGGCCGCACTCGGTGCAAATGAGGTGGTGATGATCATTTTGATCCACGAGTTCGTAGTGGGCATGGTTATGCCGGAGGTCAATCTGCTTAATGATTCCGCTTAACGCAAGGTTTTTTATGATTCGGTAGACTGTTACCGGATCGCAGTTTTTATCCATTCGCTCAATAATTCCTTGCGCGCTCAAGGGCTTTTTTGATTTTTGCATAAACGAAAGCACGGCAAGTCGGGAAGGAGTTGCTTTATAGCCAGCTTTTCGGAGTATGTCAGTAAATGGATTTTTAGACACCAAAGGCATTGCCTCAGGTTACTCCAAATGCAATTTACCTGCAAGTATTATAGAGAAAAAATTACCTGACTTCCCATAAAGCTTTTTTAGCATAGAATAAGACATCTTTAGGAATATTTCCGAGTGCATCTAAATCGTTTTCTGTGCACCATTTCCATACATCGGTAGATTTTTCTGGAATAATAACGTCAGATGTTGCGCGGGCAAAATACATAAAAGAAATATGCTCGTGCGTTGCGGAAATACTATGCCGATTGAGACCTGTGGGCGCAATAAGTTCGCGCCGATCCTTTTCATTTTCCTTAAATAATCGCGAGTCAACAAGCTCTACATCGAGTCCCATCTCCTCTTTCACTTCTCGTACGGCCGCTTCATTGGGATCCTCACCAAGCTCTATGTGCCCGCCAACGGAGAGCCAAATGCCGTATTTGTCGTGTTTACGAAGTAGCACCTTTCCTTTATAGACTACGAGCGTTTCTACACTGAAATCAATTTTTTCATGAATGTGGGGCATAGCTAATTAATCAATATAATTTTCCTTTTTCAGCCACTCAAGAATTTGTTTTCCTGTTGCAGTTATATGTTGTGGATTAACTAATGAATCAAAGTATCGAAGCTCGGCAATTTCGCTCGAAGGTTTAGGTTTATCGATAAGCTCACCAAAGTATAAGCGAATATTAACGCGGGTATTTTCTTTGCCAAATGCCCAGTCTTCAAATTCGGATAAAAATGTAAGAGTGCCTTTTTTAATCCGCGAACCCGCCTCTTCTAAAACTTCTCGCTCGAGCGCCTCTATATCTGTTTCGTTTGCTTCGACTTTGCCACCCAAGGAGAGAAAGATTTTCTCGTGTTTGTGCGGTCGCGCCATTAATACTTTACGATCTTTAATAACGGCAAGCGCAGTTTTACGAAGAATAATAGGCTGAGGTGGCGTCATGATGAGATAAACCGCTCAAATGATTCAATGAGCGGGACCATATAGGAAACCACTTTTTTCTTTGCGATTTCGGGTGTGAAAAAATCACCCCTATCTACCTCGGGAATTTCAAGTTTCTGGCCAGATTTTGGTGGCCAATCTATAGAAATCATATTACTGGTGAGTTTTGCCGGGTCGCAATCTCCCTCAAATGCCCACGCGTGCGCAGTTTTTCCGCTTTTACTCTCCGCGCTTCCCAGGGGCACAAAGGTCCCTACAGGTTTAAATCCTGTTTCTTCTTCGAACTCGCGCTTCGCGGTATCAAGCATATCTGTTTCATGATCTTCGGTTTCGCCCTTAGGAATGCTCCAGCAACCCTCATCTTTATTTTTATAAAACGGTCCGCCGGGGTGCACTAAAAATATTTCGGGTTTTTCATTTTTTATTCTATACATAAGAAGTCCCGCGCTGATTTTTTTCATGAAAATTTGAATTAACTTTTACCCCCCGAGAGTGCGGAGGTCGTAGATCAAAATAGTAATGTTGTCCGGATAGCTTTCAACCTCATCAGAGACCATTCTCTTTTTCGCCTCCTCAACGAGCATTTGAATTGCCTTTTCCACCGGAAGATGAATAGTTCTTTGTATGATCTCTTCAATATTAATGTTGTGCCAGAGCCCATCGCTTGCAAGATAGATGCGATCTCCGTTGTTCACGCTCACAGTTTCTATAGTAGTTTCACCGGGACTATCCCCAGTTACCGCATTGTACACAGAGCTACCGGCACCCTCGCTTTCGCTCTGAAATTTTATGTATCCTCTCGAAGCAGCTATGACTACATCTACATCTCCTGCATGGGCTATTGTGCATCGATTCTCTGTTACTTCTATAGCGGCATAGCACGCGCCGCCATTGCCTAACGAGGCTTCTTGCATGCGGCGGTGCGCTTTGATCTGTATCTCGTCTGTTGGCGTATCTGCGGCAAACCCGCTCTTCAGTTCTTCCGCAAATACGCCCGCGGCGATGTCACCGTTTCCTTCACCGCCCATGCCATCAATGACGGCAAACCTATCCTTTCCTGTGTTTATGACAAGCGCATCTTCATTTTTCTTACGCTGTATGCCAATATCGGTGCCGAGCACGATCAATCCGCTTTTTCCCTCAATGCGGCGCACCTTGTCGAAGCCCTCTGTCCAGATGGTATCAATTTTCTCGTAGTGTTCCGGTTCTTGTTCAGGCGTTGGAGATTGTTCAGACATATTATTTTAAATATCCATTTAACTCCTTTTTAGTTATTGGCACAATCCCTACCTTATGAAATTCAAGCGTTCCCGCAAGTACTCCTATGTTTGCTGCTTCGAGAATATTTTTACCTCCGGTCAATGCGGCTGAAAGTGCTGCCATAGTTTGGTCGCCACAGCCCGTTTCGTCTTTGATAGGTCTCGCGTGAACTTTTGGAATTGGAATATGCTTTTCCAATGTGCGGTTGAAAAGGAATGCACCTTTCGCGCCCATAGTTATAAGCACATTCTCAACGCGCTTCTTTAAAAGCTTTGCAGCTGCCCTCTTTGCACTTTCATAATCTGATACAGATATTCCCGTTAAGATTTTTGCCTCATGTTCGTTCGGTTTTATAAGAAATATCTTCTGGGCGAGCAATGCATTGTAGTCTTGTTTTTCTTCTATCCCTCCCGGATCAACCAATATCCGAAGCCCTAGTGAATGAGCAGTTTTAATTGCTCGTATAGCAGTCTTTAAAGGAAACTCCAATGAAAATACAACTGATCCGTTATTTTTTCGTACGGTTTTGAAAAGATTCTTCGCGGCATCTATATCGGATGGAGCAAAATCTTCTGTGATTCCCGGAGCAACGTATATCTGATTTTGACCTCGTACATCAACTGGAATCAGGGCAACTCCAGGAAATTTTCTTGCCGTACGGAAGGGTATAGTCTGGATATATGTCGTATTAACTCCTGCGCGGTGTAGGGTCTCGAGAGGAGGTTTCCATAAGCCATATGGATCCCTTGAAGTCTTTCCAATCATCGCGACAGTATCTCGCCCCAATAGAGTTGCGATCATCTGTGCAATATTCCGAGATTTTCCTCCAGGCCCGATTTTTAATTCCCGAACATACGCATGTTCTCCAGACTTAAGAATTCGCGGCGCTCCGAGAGCGATGATATCCGTATTTAGCCCTCCAATAACGATAGTTTTTATCACACAAAGATTTTATCATATTTAGTGGTATTTTATGGCATAATTGATTAATCAATGCCTTCTCTAATTCCCGATTTTCAAAAATCCGAAAAATTATCGTATAAAACTTCTCAATTCCTCCGTGATGTCGGAAGTTTTTTGCGACCGTATACGGGGAGCTTTGTTTTAGCCTCGGGGGCACGGCTCTTGAGCGACCTCGTATGGCTCTATCCCGCATTCGCGCTTGCTTCATTAGTAAACTTCTTCGCTCACTATGATTTTGGAAGCTCG
>JAGVPS010000054.1 GCA_020052135.1 Minisyncoccota bacterium | reverse complement strand
TTTATCGCTCAGTTTTTTTATTAGGTACTGTTTCTTTACTTTGATAGTGAACGTAACTGTCCGCTCCTCGTTCGGGCTTAAGAGTTGCAACCCAGTGGTGTTCGCCGCATTCCAGATGAGCGTGTTGTCAACTGCGCGGAGCGAGGCATTCGAAGAAACGCTCGACATATCAAACATTTCTCCCACGAGCCGCGCGCGCGCCACGACATCTTTAAAGCCGATGTCGGTATCATTCGAAAAACGAATGGCGTAGGTAATCGTGTCCCCCGGATGTGCCACCATGTCCGAGGATCCGTTTGCCGTAAGCGCGACGGAAAGAGACGATGGCTGAATCAGTATGCTTCCGGTTTTTTCCCCCATCGTATACGATCTGCCCCCGAACTCAGAGGTCAACTCCGATTTGAACTCAAAAAAAGCGTTATCCGGTCCCACCATGCTTCCCTTTATTTCGATCGCGCCCTCCGAACCCTTCCGAAGGTTCCCGATCTGCCAGAGCGTATTCCCTATATCCGGCGCAGGGGTTGCGGACGTAAACGTGTACGAGGGAGGAAAATCCATTTTTAACTCCAAGTTTTCCAGGTCGATGGTCCCCGTATTTTTATATGAAAGCTTAGCGGTGAATGTTTCCCCGGTGAATATTTTCTCGGGGATCGAAAGATCAAACAGTATGCTCTCGCCCTGCACGGCTATATCCCGAGACGCATGTTTTTCAAATTCTGCCTGCAGAGACGCGGTGCGATATGTGACTGAGGCCGTAACTGGCTTGACCATATTTTCGCTCGCAAGCGCGATCAGTTGAAACGTTTCCCGCGCGAGGCTTCCGATCCCTACGTCTCCCAAGGATTTTGAAGTGACGATTTTTTCTTCCGGACTCCCAATAAACGCCATTCCCGCGGGAAGCTCGATCGTAAGCACTACATTTTGGAGAACGTGATCGGAACTATTGCCCACCTGCACCTCAAGCGAAAACGGCTCTCCCGCAAGCACGCGGTCAGGGACGGAAAAATCAATAGAAAGTCCAGCGATGCTTTTCCCCTCACGCAACAAAAAAATGCCTCCGCCTATGAGGCCGATCACGAGTATGCTTCCGAGTATAATAAAAGATGCCTTCATGCTGTTTTCTAAAGTATACCTGGTTTCACGCGCGGTGGTAAGACGACGTATTCTTCGCGTGAGATCGCATAAGGAACACAGCGAGCACACAGATACTCGGCATCTTTAAAAAGAAAGGTGTCTGGTTCGGCATTTCCGCAGGACTCGCATACGGCAAAATTCGGATCAAATCCCAACACCGAAAGCACTTCAGCGAGGTTAAAATCCCTGGTTAAAAGTGACCAGAGTCGATCATCGCGCTCCCCTGTCTCGAGTACGGTATCTAAGAGCGCGAGCACCCCTATATGTTTTTTCGGAAGCGTTCCTTTGCGGAGCGCATCCGTAAGTTGCATTCCCCCTTTCTCTGCTAATCGCACCTCGACAATCGAGAGCGGCTCCACGTGCGGAGAAAGCTTAGAGAGCGGCTTTCGAGCGCTCGTTGCGACCGCGCGCACCTTGCCCAATTCACGAGTATATAAAGAAAGCCGGGTATCAAATTCGCGCACCGGTTCTTTTTTTAATACAATCGCTTCAGTGACGTATTCGCGCATCAGATAAACTAATTCTACCGTGGAGAGGGAACTTCTACAAAACCTTGCGTCGTAAGTTTTTGCGCGTCGTCCGCGGAAACTTCGAGATACAACCTATCTCCGCGCGGGCAACTGCACGCTTGGCAGACTATCTCGTGCACTTGTGTGCTTTCTATGGAAAAGATTTCTATGCCTTGTCTCCAGTAGAACTGGGTGATCTCCGCTTCTTCATCCCCTTCTTTCCCTTCGGGAGCTACCTCCTTAGCCCACGGATTTCCCTGGCACTGCACCGGATCAATCGAAACCCACGTATGCGCCTCCACTAAATTATTAAAAGAAAACCAGATGAGGCCACCCGCTCCTATAATAACGATGGCGATGATGAGATTTTTGAGCATAGATAGTATATGTAACGTCTACTGTATAAAAATGTGATTTTAAAATTCCGAACAAGTCAGTTTTTGTGCCCAGGACAGGAGTCGAACCTGCATGCCTTGCGGCGCTACCACCTCAAGGTAGTGCGTCTGCCATTTCGCCACCTGGGCACCAAGCAAACCTCTCAATAAGGTTTTCCATAGTATATGTAATACTTTCTCTATTTTCAACTCTTTTTGAGAAATGGATAGAAATATGGTTATACTTGCCATGGCAAATATAACCCTAAATGAAATTATGGATAGCAAAGACCGCCGAGTAATTACGCGGCGGTTTTTTCAGGAACAATCTGGGTTTGCTGACGCACTTCTTTGCGAGATCGAGTTCGGAGATAATAGAGCTTTGATCGGGAAACTTTTTTGGGCGATGAGAGAATTTCAACCTTCGCGATGATAGGCGCGTGCACCGGATATACTTTTTCCACGCCAACGCCAGCAATCGTTTGACGAACCGTAAAGCTCGCGCCCGACTCACTGCCGTGTTTGCGCGAAAGTACCAGGCCTTCAAATTTGCTCATACGCGCCTTATCGCCATCATGAGAAGTTTCAAACACGCGAATGGTGGCTCCTGATTTAATTTTCCTCAATATCTCCTCGGGAATCATAGGAAACTATTCTAGGGGAAAGACGTTCTTCTGTCAAACTCAGTCGTTAGGGCTCCATGATAAACTAGGAACAGACACTGTATGAATATTTTAATTGATGTACGGCTCATGAGCCGCGGAGAGAGTTCCGGAATCCACGCGTATACGCGGCTCTTAGTCGAACATTTGATCGCCAAAAAGAGCGAACATCGATATCTTCTGTTTTATCCCGGATTCCGAAAAATCCCCCTCCCTTTCCCGAGTGACAAGAACGGAGCAAAGGTTTCCATCATTGACTGGAAAATTCCCAACAGAATTCTCGACGCAAGTTTCCGCCTCTTCCATGCGCCAGCTATCGACATCGCAACCGGCGCGGATGTGGTTTTGTCTCCGCACATTAACATCCTAAAAACCAAAAAGCGCGGCCGCATCATGACTTTCCATGATCTATCATTTCTGCACTATCCCAGCTTTTTTTCACAAAAACAACGCCTCTGGCATGCGCTACAGGACTGGAAGCGAGAAGCCGAACATGCCGCGCACATCATTGCAGACTCGGATTTTACAAAAAGCGATTTGGTTGCCGTAGGAATTGATGAGAGAAAAATTTCCGTTGTCTATCCGGGCATTGATCCATCGTTCCGCCGCCTTACCGACCACGATCCTCGTCGTGCGGCGTTTCGAAAACGCCGAAACATATCAGCGCCCTTTCTGCTGTCCTTGGGAACCCTCGAGCCGCGGAAAAATATTCCTGCGGCAATACGGGCATTCAGCGAACTCAAAAAAAGTAACCAGTGGAAGGACCTCCTGCTGGTCGTTGCCGGCAGTCCCGGGTGGCTCTATCACGACACGCTTCGAGAAGCGCACGCATCTCCGGTTCGAAACGACATTCTTTTTTTAGGGCCCGTAGAAGACAGTGAGCGGATTCTTCTCTATAATGAAGCGAGAGCATTTGTCTATCCTTCCTTTTTTGAAGGATTTGGTTTTCCCCCGCTTGAAGCGCAAGCATGCGGGTGTCCGGTTGTCGTGAGCAATCGCACCTCTCTGCCTGAAATAATTGGGAACTCAGGAATAGCCGTGAGTCCATGGGACATAGGCGCGCTCACCGAAGGATTAGCGCGCGCACTGGAAGATGGCCGAGAGCGCACCGAATTTATACGTACCGGATATCTCAATGCCGCTCGATTTCAATGGGGGGATGCCGCCCAAAAAATAGAAAACATTATGGAGGACGTATACCGTAAGAAATCCATATGAAACACTCTGACCGCCCAATCATGGATATTCGACCGCCTAGAAAAAAGGCAGAGCGGGATTTTTTTAACACACGGGCCTCAACAGGCGTCACACTTCCGCCAAGTCCCACGCGCAGAATTCGCTTTAATCCATTCCTCAAAAAAACTGCGCTCGCGGGCGCGGTGTTCGTCATACTCGTCGGCATAGTAAGCGCAGTGGGCATAGCTGACCTTACACGGTCGGCAAAAACGGCAGTCCCTTTTATTAAAGAATCTTTTTTAACTGCCCACGGAGCGCTCGGAAATCTCGAAACTGGAAAAGCGGCGCATGCGTTTAAGGGCGCGAAAAAAGAAATTGAGTCTCTGGAAACAAAAGCTGATCGCTATGGCCTCTCGGCGCTTGCCGCGATTTTTTCGGATACACTCCCTGCCCTCCAGAGTATTCCACATATCTTTTCTTCCGCGCTGAACCTCACCGAGGGGCTCATCCAAATCACCGGAAGCGTGGAGAATATAAGCCAAAATGCCTTAAGCTGGCTCATGAACCAAAATGGCAGGAAACTTGCCGAAGAATTAGGACGAATACAGGCAGTTCTCGGCAGTATCACGCAGGCGAATAGCGCGCTTAAAACTGAAACCGCTACCTTAGGCTACGCGTGGGGCGGCGAGATACTTTCGGCAAACGTCGAGCTCTATCGAGCGGAACGTTTTTTAAAATCCATACTCGCCTGGTTCACCGAGGAAAAACCTAAGCACATCGCCATACTCTTTCAAAATCCTTCGGAAATGCGGCCGGGAGGAGGATTCCTGGGAAGCTACGGAGATCTTATGCTTACCGTGGACGGTGTTCAAAACATCCGCGTATGGGATGTGTATGATCCCGATGGACAACTGGACATCACCTACGCTCCCCCCAAAGAACTCGCCT
>JAGVPS010000056.1 GCA_020052135.1 Minisyncoccota bacterium | reverse complement strand
TGCCGATTTTATTTGATCCCCATCGTAGTGCACGAATCGGACACCATACCCGGACGCGCCAATGCGCGGGCGGCTCGAGGCGCACGTATTATAGAATTGGGATTTAAGGAAGCCGAAGGGTATTTTCCTAAAACAAAAGCGGTATTTCATGTCTCCGGGAACCCGGTACGAAAGGAAATAGCGTCGCAAGGAAACTGTACTCCCGAAGAACGGAAAGCGCTGAAGACTGAGTTCGGTTTTTCACCAGATGCACCCGTACTCCTCGTTGTCGGCGGCTCACAGGGTGCGGAGAGGTTGAATACCTTCATGCTTGAACATCTCTCTGTATTGACTGCTCAATTCCAAATTTTGCATCAAACCGGATCAGGGAATTTTGAGCAATATAAAAAAGAATATGATTTCATGGTTGGACGCATGGATAGCACATTGCTCGCGGCCCGGTATAAGTTCTTTCCGTTTTTCGACGCGGTGACCATGGGAAAAGCGTACGCCGCTTCGGATCTCATGCTTTCGCGCTCGGGCGGAAGCGCTATTTTCGAGGCAGCGGCAATCGGCACTCCGGCAATATTGGTGCCGCTCCCTGAAGCAGCCAAAAATCACCAATTTCAAAACGCCTATGCGTATCATACGCGCGGAGCGGCTCTTTTTATCGAGGAAGATAATTTCCTCATTAACGTGTTTTTAAATGAAGCAGAAAAGCTTTTAAAAAATCCGGAAAAAATGAAATCTATGCAGGTTGCGGCGCGGGCGTTTTATATCGATGGGGGGGCGGCACTCATTGCTCAAGATATTCTTTCACTTGTTTAATTTTGGACAGAATGCCTAAACATCTCTAACATAGAGGAGTGTGTCGAGCAGTGGAAATTCAATCAAGCCGAGCCCGGTGTAATTCCATCATATCGAATATGCCTCCCAAACAAGTACGCGTACGTTTTGCGCCCAGCCCAACAGGATTTTTTCACGTAGGTAGCGCCCGCTCTACTCTTTTTAATTGGCTCTATGCCAAGAAAGAAGGCGGGGTATTTGTTCTGCGTATTGAGGATACAGACAAAGAACGATCAAATCCGGAATTTGAACGGATTATTTTTGAATCACTTGAGTGGATTGGGCTCACCTGGGACGAAGGACCCGGATTCACGCGCGCTGACGGCTCTGAGGTTAGAGAAAAAGGTTCGTTTGGACCATACCGCCAAAGCGAACGAAAAGCGATATATAAGAAATATCTTGAAAAGCTTTTGTATGATAACCATGCGTACTGGTGCTTTTGTACGCCAGAGGAGCTCGAGGCAGAACGTCAATCACTGCTTGCGAGCGGGTCACCGCCAAAATACAGCGGCACCTGTCGATCTCTCCCAAAAGAAACTGTTAGCGAACGGCAGGAGCGTGGCGAATCTGCGGTTATCCGATTTAAGATGCCTGAGGAAAAAATTTCCTTTTCAGACATCATCCGTGGCACCGTTGAGTTTGACATGAGTCTCGGCGGCGACGTGGTCATCGCTAAAGGATTAGATCAGCCGCTGTTTGACTTCGCTAATATGATTGATGACGAAATGATGGAAATTACGCATGTAATCCGAGGGGAGGATCATATTCCAAATACGCCAAAACAAATTGCCGTTGCCCGCGTATTAGGCTTCCGAAAACTTTACTACGCGCATCTGCCGCTTATTTTGAACTCTGACCGAAGCAAAATGTCTAAACGGTTTCAGGCCGCTTCGCTTGTTGAGTATCAAAAGATGGGCTATGTGCCTGAGGCGCTTGTGAACTTTCTCGTGCTTCTCGGGTGGCATCCGGAGCCAATTGTTGACACAAAAACCGGAAAGGCGCACGAACGGGAAATTTTTTCGCTTGAAGAACTTTCCAAACTTTTTGATTTTAAGCGCGTACAAAAAGGCGGAGCAATATTTAATATCGAAAAATTAAACTGGATTAACAATCGATATCTGCGCGTTTTAGAAAATAAAGAAATTGCGCGCCGTCTTCGCGAGGGAGGATTTGTAAAAGAGGGGATAGAGGAATCCATGCTCCTAAAAACAATTGAACTCATAAAACCGAGAATGCGCACCCTGAAAGAATTTGAGGAACTTGCCGGATGTATTTTTTCCGTGCCGGAATATGACGGAACATTGCTTGTTTGGAAAAAGAGCACGAAGGATGAGAGCAAAAAGAACCTGATAGACGTTAACGCAGTACTCCAAGCAACAGGAGAGAATACGTTTACTCCCGGGGAGCTGAAAAATGCTCTTTCACCGCTCACCACCGAGCGTGGCAACGGGGATGTGCTTTGGCCGCTCAGAGTGGCCCTCTCGGGCAAGGAGTTTTCTCCCGGTCCTTTCGAAATTATGTCGGTTTTGGGGAAAAATGAGTCTATGCGGCGCATAACTGAGGCGACCGCAAAACTCTGATATACTAGGTATAATCTCATCGTTATATAGACTATATGTACGCATATAAACATACGCTTGTTGTAAGTGTTTCTTTTCTTATGGGGCTTGGTATTTTCATGAGCGTGCCGCAAACTCCTGCTCACGCTATTGAAGCCGACGATTTAAAGAAGACGATTGAGGGAAAAACTAAGGAGTTAGAAGCCATTAACACAGAACTCAAAAAAACGCAGGAAAATTTAAACGCCGTAAATGCCAAAGGAAAGAGTCTGACGCAGGAGGTAAAGAAGATTGATTATCAAATACAGCAACTCAACCTTGGTATAAAATCGAGCGAGATTAAAATCGACACATATGCGCTGGAGATACAATCCCTCGATGCCAGCATTTCTGATAAGGAGCGCGCGATAGCATTGAAGCAAGCCGCCGTGGCAAGCTTTCTCCGCGATCTCCAAGAAAGGGATCGGGAGGGCACCCTTTTCCTCTTATTGAAAAGTAAGAGTCTTGCGGATAGTGTTTTTGAATCTCAGGCAATCTCTGATTTGAATGGAAAATTAAACGAGGAAGTCAGATCCCTCACGGAAACAAAAACTGCGCTCGCTTCCAATCTTTCTGAAGTGGCAGGTAAAAAAAATTCTATTGAGACCGAGCACAAAACCCTAAAGAATAAGCGCTCTATTTCCGAGGATCAAAAGCAGGACAAGAAGGAATTGCTTGCTTCTACAAAAAATCAGCAGGCGATTTATGCGGAACAGGTGAAAGCACTTGAGAAAAAACAAGAGGCGATAGGGGAGGCAATAGATGCTATTGAAACTGAACTCCGGGCCAAATTCGACCCTTCGCTGTTGCCTATAAAGCGCCCGGGCGTTCTTAAAAGCCCCCTAAATGGAGCGCCCATAACGCAGGAGTATGGCGCTACCGCATTTGCCCAAAAAGCGTATTCGACAAAATTTCACAACGGTATTGATTATGGGGCTCCGCTTGGAACGCCCGTGATGGCGGCGCGCGACGGGAAAATACTCGCTGTTGGAAATAATGGAAAATATCAATATGGGAAATATGTGGTCATAGTACACGACAATGGTTTGACTACGTTGTACGCTCATCTTTCAAAACAAGCGACATTTGCCGGCAACAGCGTAAAGCAAGGACAGGTGATTGGATACATTGGCAATACGGGTTATGCGTTTGGAAACCATTTGCACTTCACGGCCTATTGGTCTGACAGCGTTCTTTTAAAGGTTCTTCCCACCTGTAACTGTGGAGCGGTTCCGGTTGGCGTGACTATAAATCCTAAGGATTATCTGTAATAATGATATAGAATCCCGCGTATGAAGTCCCGCACTAGTATATGTATTTGGATTCTCCTCGGCACAATTCTAGGGGCTATTATGGTCCCTGTGGTTGCCGTACACGCCTATCAGTCGGGGTCTACAAGCCCTGACATCAACTTGCCCGACTCTATAAGCGTAGAACAGGTGAAACAATGGCTTACCAAAGCCTTAGATTGGCTAGCGTATGCTATCGTGTGGGTTTTTAAGAACCTGAGCGCGGTTATAGTTACGGTTGTCGAATTTATTGCTGAAGTCATCGTCATACTTATAAAAGCCGCTATAAAATTCTTTACGACGATTTTTAAGCTGTTAAAGAGCGACGCGTAGTACTGAAACACGCGGCATGTTCAAAATTATTTTGCGCTAATTAACCCATTGCAAAATAATTTTAACCTTTTACAACGAGTTGTACGGGATAAAGTGAAAACTAAAGAAGTGCTAGGGGAGAACCCGAATCTAATCCGAGGTTTTCAGATATCTATACATGTCGCAAAAGATATAATGTGCGACAGTATATAGCTTTTAAATATCGTTTTAAAACCACTCCTCTATCGATGTAGGTGATACTTTCCTGTATACTTGTTTTACTAATTGAATTTGGATTTTTCATTACTTTACCTAGTGGCTATTGGCTAAGCCCTAATTTCTATCCTCATGGACTGGTTCAAAACCGAAAAAGATTTTAAAGAGGCATCGGGGTATGACATAGACGGTATTTGGTACCCTCGGGTGACGAAAATCATCGGCATCAAAGCAAAGCCAGCCCTCTATCGCTATTACGGCGAGGCAAAAAGCTATGCCGCGGCTCAGGCAAGCACTCAAAAATCAGCAGAGGAGGGAACGCTCGTACATGAAGTGATACAAAAGATCATGGTTGGCGAGTCCCCTGCTATCCCATTAGAAATTAAACCAGCGGTAGAGGCGACTATAAAGTTTTTAGATGAACGAAATATTCAGATTGATCCGGAATTTATCGAAAAGCGAGTGGTGCATTACGATAAGCGTTATGCAGGCACGATTGACGCGCTGGCGCTTATAGACGGTCGCACAGGAGTCCTAGACATTAAAACTTCCCAGGCCATCTATCGGGACTATAATCTCCAGACCGCGGCCTATATGGAACCCCTGGAACGGGACGTAAAAGGCCTCCAGACGCGCTGGATACTCCGAATCGACCAGCAGAAGGTTTGCAAGCGCTGTGGCGCCCTATTGCGCGTTAAAGGCGGCAAGGAGAAGCTTCGGCCCAATCCCCTCTCTAAACGAGGCCAGTGCCCGGTTGATGCGCATGATTGGTCAGACGTGCAGGGTGTCGTGGAACTTAAAGAGTTTCCGTTCTGGCGGGAAGATTTCGAGGCATTTTTGAGCGCAAAAAAATTGTGGGAATGGGAAAACGATTTCTGGCTAAGAAAGGTTGGGTATTTGGGGAAGTTCTAGTTCCTTGTCCATTTAACCAGAGGAATTCCGGATTGCCGCACAATGCTTTTCATTGTTTTTGGATGGATTGCTTTCGATCCGTGAAAAGGGATGCATACTTGCCGCGATGCTCCGGCATACATTCCTACATAAAAATAATGGCTTCCCTCAACATGGTTATATTGGAAGCCATATTCCGCAAGAAATCTTTTTACATTAACGAACGTCTAATTATTGAGTCCGCGCGGCATACTCGTGTTACGCTACCGCAAGACTCCTTTCTCCAAAACTGTGTACCTTAAATTGCGGAGGTAGGGTGCGGCGTGCTTCAAGGGCATTCCACATTTTTTCATATTCAGGGTCTGGTTTTTGGTTTAAAACAACTGGCCGCAAGCTGGCTTTGCGTCCCGAGTGTAAATAACCACGAATAGCCTCGTCAAGCAACACCATCACTTCACGAGGATCATCTCCTGTTTCCACAATATTAAACTCCAATGCCACGCCAAACCAAGTACTTCCCTCTTTAAAAATCATGACGCGAACAGACCCTTTTTGAAATGTATTTTTATATTTCATGACGGCATTAATTATAGCATGTGTTGTAATACATAACAAGGATTTCCCTTTTTCGTGTGATGATTCTTAAACATTTTTGGCCACCAAGAGCTTTTTGGAATAGAAGAACGCGGTACTCTAATACTAAATAACTTCTGACTGATAGCACGATTCGCCCTTCGACTCCGCTCAGGACTACAGCTGTCTATATCATACAACTTCGGCTTGGTAACAGCTTTCGCAGTAGACGATTTCCGGACGATCAGGCGAGAGCGGCGACTCAAATGTATTTGGACACGGATTGGCTCCGTGCACATGCACTTTCGTATTCGCATACTCCCCTCTTTTAGACTTCGCCCCGTTGCAGTCACATATTCTCTGTACCAGAGAAAGAGAATTACGTTTCTCTAATCGCTCGAGATGGCGGCAATTTGGGCAGAGACGCGGCATAGGAAGGTTAAACTGCCTCAAAAACTGCAACTCAGCAGGAATGATGCGGAACGCCGTACTGCACTGATGGTTGCATGTTCCCGCATGAGCACAGCCGATTATTTTCTCTAATATATCATCCTGTACCTCGCTCACAGTCTCTGGAAGCGCATCTCCTTCGACCGCTATGTTGTACGAGCGGGTGCCAGCATCCCGCCACCGAAATCCTCTCTGAAGTGCCCCATCCTTAGTAAGCGGAAAATATTCCTGTGTAACACATTCGTTATAGGCAAAGGGCATAATGGACGGCGGAAAGTACTCTCCGAACGAGAAGGTATTTCCGCTTGGTTCCTTATGTGGCTGTTCCTGCATGTGAGCTCTGATTTTCGGGACAAGCTTTGCATATTCTTCTTTTGCGTACTGCTTGTTCAAAATGCAGTATTCCTTTTTCCGCAAACCGGCGCACCCGAATAGATACGCCGAGTTGTAGCAGTCATCCGAGTAGTAGACGTGGTGGCTGTCGTACACACGATTTCCAAACGCGACCATATTATTGCCAAATCCGCTGTGGAGTTCGTACGTGTCCTGTGTGCCCATGGCCACATGATCCACATCATACGTGTCTTTCGCGCCGGTAGGAACAAAAAAAGAATATCGGCAATTCTCGTCTTCAGTGGCGGAGAAACAATACACGCATTCTTTCGTTTGTTCGAGGTCGTCTCCCGTGGAGTTCACCGTATTTCTCACCCACGCGTATTTCCTCGGGAAATTGAGTGATTTCTCCACAGCTCTCTTCCCCGCCGCATCGATGCCAGTTCTCGTATCAAGCTTCAATTCCTGTTTTTTCTTCGCATATTCTTCTTTGGTGTATTCTTCGTTAAAAATGCAATACTTGGCATTTCGCAGATTGGTACAACCAATGCAATCATGGCAATTACGGCATCCGAATAAAAACCACGAGTCAGCGCAGTCCTCGGAGTATGAGCTATAAAAAACTCGGCTGCAGCGCCTCAAGTGCAGGGATTCGTAACAAAGCTCGCTCCGCATGGAAAAATCCACATCACCGCAGTTCGTGAGATAAAAATTCTGCGCGCAATAACGGCAGTCTTCGTAGTGGTGCCCGCCAAACGTGAAATAGCAATTTTTCATATACACCGCATAGTTTGTGTATTCGCTCCCCGTCGCAAAGTCCTGATACATAGCACGCCGAGGAATCGCACGAAAAAGCTCCCCTAGTTGTTCAAAGAATGGGCGGGAGAAATCGTATTCTTTGGCATATGAGTGCGGATTCCAGCGATCAGAGGCGTAACACTCCACGCAATAGACGGTGTATCCGTTTTCCGGCGCATACATCGAAATGATATTTTTGCCGCACAGTGCGCACATCGTCTTATAGAGCGACCGCTCATTTCGAAAAAGCTGGCGCCGAATCATCCTGCACCGCGGGCACCATGTCGGCGGCGGTACGCCGATTTTTTTATAAAAGCTAAAATCTTGCTCGTCTATCGTAAAAGACGCCTTGCAGTTCCGGCAAT
>JAGVPS010000028.1 GCA_020052135.1 Minisyncoccota bacterium | reverse complement strand
AATATTTTTAAAAATACCTCCGTTTCTTATAGAAGAGCCGCGCGCGCTCCGCTTCATTTATTTTATTCTATACCTCTATCTGGGATTTTCCCTTGCGTTGCTATTTCAAAAACTTAAATCTTTCAGTTCTACCACCCTACGAACACGTGTTATCTGTATGGCGCTTCTCATTATGTGCCTCGGAGCCGGAATATTTCTTGCACGAGAAAAAGTTTCTCATGCAATAACACTTTTAAACCTTAAGCGTAGCACTCCTGTTGCCGACACCTGCGCTCCAACACTCTACGGGTGGATCCGCGAACATACGGCCGAGGACAGCTTATTCCTGATTGACCCTCAACGGTTCCCGCCCTTTAGGGTATGTGCGCTTCGCGGCCTCGTATACCACTACCGTGATGGCGCGGCAATCGCTCCTTCATCAAATAATCTCGTCGAATGGTATAATCGTAAACAGCTCGTGGAAGCTGCCTACGCGGCGCACAATCCTGAAATGATCCGTACAGTTGCCGAGCAATTTCAGGCGGACTATATCTTGAGCGAAACATGCATACCGATGCCCGCGCTCAAAAAAGTGTATGAAGAAAAAGGCGCGCAGTGTATATATGCGCTCTGAGCGATATGAAAAAAATCACTATATCCATTGTTATATGCGCTAAGAACGAAGCGAAAACTATTGGCGACATTATTGCTCACGTTCGCCCGTATGGCGACGAAATTTTGCTCATTGACGGACATTCGATCGATGAAACTCGAACCATCGCAGAATCTCTCGGGGCGCGAATTTTTCTTGACCATCAAAAAGGCAAGGGGGATGCGATTAAGGTAGGGATTACCCATGCGCTCGGATCTATTATAGTTTTTATCGACGCTGATGGGTCCCATGAACCCACGGATATCCCAAGACTTACATCGCCCATTCTCGAAAATAAAGCTGATCTCGTGATAGGCTCGCGCAGTCTCGGGGGCTCGGATGAAGCATGGGGAACAGTCGCGGATTTCATCCGAAATGTTGGCGGGCACCTGATTGTGCTTGCTATCAACTATCGATTCAATGTTCGCTTGACCGACAGCCAAAATGGGTTCCGCGCTATTAAAACCGACGTTGCGAGATCGCTCACGCTCCGCGAAAACATTACGACGATTGAACAAGAGATGCTCATGCAATGCCTGAAGCGCGGGTATCGCGTCCAGGACGTGCCCAGCCACGAATATCGGCGGAAGTTCGGTTCTTCCCGCTTCCAGGTATGGAAAGTAGCCCACCGCTATGTTTGGTCAGTTATAAAAAATTTTTTTTAGGAAAACATAGAAAATCACGTCAATTGGACGATCGTTCAATTGACGTGATTTTCTAATAGGTAAAATTTAGAACAACGTAAGTGTCCACCGTAAAAAGACACCGTCTATGAGCGTAAAGAGTATAATCGCCGCCATAAGAAGGTAGGCTAATTTTTTATATATGTTCATTGTTCTCTATCACCTACTATAGTTTCATATCCATTGATAAAATCCAGCTCGCCGCGTTTCCCGAAATTATCGGTCGTTATAACGCCATCATAATAGTAGGTGTGCGAGGGCGTTCCAAAGAATGTAAGCACTGAAAAAACAAAAACTGTGACAATGCTCATCGCTATGCTTACTGTTCTCCCTGTTCTGTTCCTCATGTGTGCGGTCATATACCAAGAGCCAAGTACGAATATAAGAGGCAGGAGTGGAATGAGGTAGCGAAATTTTGCAATCGGCCACATCGTGGATATGCCGACGTAGAACGCGAATAGTAAGAGGAGAGGAATAAGCAGCTGTTTTTTCTCCCTCAGTTTTTCCCCAAAGAAGGCTTCTGCCAAGGAAAAAAGTGCAAAGATATATACGAGGGGTGCCACCACAAAGAATTTCCGATGCATAAAGTACAGATTGTGCGGTAGCCAAGATGAAAGAGAGGTTTTTGCGAGCGTAAGATACGTTTGTGGCGTAACGGCGTAGGAAATAACGTGGTCAGTCACGGTACGGGGAACCCCAATCTTGTCCCATACATAGGTTATATCGATCGAGTGGAGTGGCGACTCAAAGAGCACGTAGTTACGAATCCACCACGGCAATTGGATAACGGCAACTATTCCAATGCAACAGAGGACATAGATCATCGCGCGTTTTGAGTTGCCTCGAAAATATATAAACGTATACAGAACATACGCCGCTAAGAGCACTATGTTCTGCTGATTCAAAAGCAATGCAACACCCATGATTGCCCACACAAAGGCCGCGCGAGCGGGTTTTTCCATGTCGAGCATTCCGAGAAGAAACAGCACATAGAGTACTGCTTGAAAGATATAAAAGGAGCCGTTCGCCGAAAAATCTATGAGCGCGTATGAAAACGTTCCGAAAATAAGTGCGAGTAGCCCTGTTCCGTACCCTCCTAGTTTTTTACCAAGTATAAAGATGAGCGGTAGCAGTGCCACGCCGCTTATGAAGGACAGTATCTGAAGTGCGTGGTATCCGGACATGCCAAAAATAAAAACAAAAATCCCGCCCAGGAAAGGCCATAAGGGGTTGTGCTCTAGGTGTTGCCCGCCCAATTCTTTTAACGAATAGAAATAGTCTTTTTCGACATTCGCATCAATGAGAAAATTTCCTTGTTCGGCAAAGGACTCTGCCGCGGCGGCATACTGCGCGACGTCGCCGTGCTCATAGCTATTCCATCCGAGCAATGCTCCCCGGAGTAATATCCCTACAACGACAAGAGCAATTACTAGAATTTCTTTTCTCTTGTTTGCCATATACTGGATTGTTGTACTTTAGAATATCTCACCTGACCTGTTTTGCCTAACCTATGCCTATCTGTCTACAATAGAGATGGTAAAGACAAAACCATTTATGACAAAAACAACGGCAATACTTCTTTCTCTCCTCACACTCGGATTTGGACTCCGCATGATAGGTGTGAACTATGGATTGCCCCTATGGCTTGTGGGTGATGAACCTCCGTTTATTATTGCCACACTTCAGATGCTGAAGTTGCAAACGCTGTTTCCGGTTCTCCATCCTGAAATCTTTAACCCCATCCTCTATTTCCCTCCGTACCTCTCGTATCTCTACCTCATTCCCTTCGCGTTAGTACTCGGGCTTCAATATCTCTTTCACATTCGAGATATAGCAATTCTGGTCTCGTATATTACCGCTGATCCCTCATCTCTTTTTATACTCGCTCGAATCATAAGCGCGCTTGCGGGAACCGCAACTATTCTCTTTGTCTACAAGGCGGGTAAACATTTCTTTCAAAATACATACGCCTCATTGATCGGGGCAATTGTTGTCACGATGAGCGCCTCGCATGCGCTTCTCTCCCACTGGGGACGAGATTGGACGCTTTCGATTTTTCTCTTTGCGCTTGCGCTTGCCCTCATCACCGACCGCACACGGCCGGCGCCTCGCCGCGCATGTATCATTGCGCTCATCTCGGGAGTTGGGTTTGGAGTAAGCGTTATTGCCGGATTCATTCCCCTCTTTGTGCTTATTTGACTCTTGGTGGTCGAGCGAGTTTCTCTTTTACAATTATTGAAAGACCGCCGCGTTATCTTTGGAGCGATACTTTTTATCTTGCTCGTTGCGGCATCATACCTCATCCACCCCGGCGGTTTTTTCCTGCGATACGCGCACTCAACGACAGAGATAAAATCTCTTCTTGGATTCTTCTCCGCGGTAGCCGCTCTTTTTCTTCCGTTCATACGTTCTGAACCTTTTTTTGCTGTTTGGACTCTAATCGGACTCATTTTTCTTTTTAAAAACGAGCGGCGTATGTTCTCTGCGACTCTCCTCTTTGTAGGTGCGTACGTTCTCATCTTCTACCTCCTCTTCCATATCGACGATCGCTTTATCGCATACCAGATCCCGCTCTTTGCCCTGGTGTCCGGTTACGGAGCGGCCGCAGTGTGGCATAGGCTCAAAAATCTTCGCTTCATTCGCATCACTCTTTTTTCTATAACTCTCGTTGGCATGGTTATCCCCACAATACGTGTGGATACGCTCCTGCTAAAAAACGATACGCGAGCACAAGCTCGCGAGTGGATGGAGTCAAATCTCCCTCAAGGCGCAAAAATCCTCGTTCTTTCTCCCCAAACTCGCCTTTCTGCAACGCCCACTGCCATACGCGAGCAAAAAGATATCGACCCACAATCGCTTCGGTCAGTTGATGAGGCAGAGGCAGTACTCGACCCCTCGCTTCTGAAACATAAAGCGTTTCATGCACTGAATCTTTATACACTTCGAGCTGATCATCCATTTTTTGAAAACGTCGCTACGTATCGAAAGGAAAAAAAATATGAGTATGCAGTCCTTGCACAGAGCATCTACGGAGAAAGCCCTGTAAAAGAGAAGGCACTTGCCTCGCTCGTGGGGGATGGAGTACTTATTGCTCGCTTTCCCGGCTTTGATCGCCCGGGCTTTGAGCTCACCGAGGGCGCGATCGGCAGTCTCTCTAACCTTTTTTCTGGGGCGGCAAGTGGCCCCACAGTGTCTATTTATCGCTATGAGCTCTAAATATCGGAGATGCGTTCAAGTATTCGATCGAGGTTTCGGAGCACATCAACTACAGCAATCGCAATAACCGCCCCTATAGATCCTATGAGCAATTTTTTTTCTGGCTTCGTAAGGAGTGCGCGGTAAATTCCATACCCTGCAAAAACTGCAAGAAAGGGATAGAGCAAAAACCGGTAGCGCGTCTCAACCACGAGTCCCACGACCGCAAGCGGCATCATGACGAGAAACCACCTATAGAGCTTCGCGCGAGCATGATCAGCTGAAGCAAGTGTACGCGCACTTGCAAGACCAAAGAAACCAGATGAGAAAAGTAAAAATGCATAGAGCGAAGAAAGAACGAGGGTTGTGGCTTTGCTCGTACCCGTAAGATGGAACCAGAATCCGGTTGGCCGAGCACCGCTGAAATACGTAATGGTTCGTGAAAGAGTAAGGCGTACAAATTCGAGCGGGTGTGATCGTATGAACGAGAAGCCTTCCGCCTTTGCGAGCTTACCCGCTTCGATTGCGCCATACTTTTCCAAATATTCTCCTAGTTTAGGATAGGGGTCCTGCTCGCCCGTTGCCCCTTCGTGGTTCCCGATCACAATGTTGTAATTTCCCCCCGCATGGAATGGCACAAAGGCGCCGTAGATTTTATAATTCCGGACTGTCCACGGCGTAGCGAGTGCGGCAACGAGTATCAGGAGTAAAAAAACTTTTTTGAAATGTTTTTGCCACAGGAGGTATCCAAAGAGCGGGATAAAGAGAAATACTGCCGGTGTCCGCGCGAGCGTGGCGGAAAAAAGGGTAACCACTGACCAAAAGAGATACATGTCCGAATTTTGATTCACGTATTTGAAAAAGAGGTATGTGGCGAGCACGGCAAGGAAAATGCCCAAGGTTTCCGTCATGAGCATCGCGTTTATGGTGATAAGGTCAGGGGAAAACACCACCAACGCGGCGGCACTATATCCTATGAGTGGTTGCCATGCGGCTTTAAATACTTCGCGGGATAATGCATAGGCAAAGTAGCCTGTGCCCATGAGAAGCAGTGACTGTATGATCCATACGGCCGGATACGAATGACCGAATAAAAGAAAAATACCTGCAAGAAAAAACTCGTAACCAGGCCCCACGCGCACAATACCCACGTCATTTAAAAGTGGGGTGGTAAGGAATTCTCTGTACCCATACCCTTCTGCCAAATGCCAACCAATATTGTCATACCCGCGCGCATCAACAAGCGGCGGAATTTTAAAATAAAATGCATATACAAGCGCAATTATGAAACCTACGAAGAGGATAATCGCGAGTGGGTTTTTTAGAATTTCTTTTGCGCGATGCATAAAAAAATTATAGCATGCGACACTATACTATCTGGGCTATTTTTTTAAAAATAGATACTGAAGATAAAAGATCATATTTTCGTATCCAAGCGTTCATACGCGCCTGCAGTGAATTCCTTTTTTCTAAAGATATATCTAAAAGCGTATTTACTTTTCTAATAAATTCAGCCGTGTCGCCCGGAGCAACAACATACGTTAAAAGCTCTGGCAAAATGATTTCTTTCACTCCCCCTACGTTAAACGCGACAGAGGGTACGCCATATGCCATTGATTCCAATATCACGTGCGGGAACCCCTCCTCTTCGGAGGGTAGAATAAATACATCGGCGATAGCAAAATACTGCGCCGTATCTTTTTGCGGCACCCACCCTAAAAATTGCACGCGATTTTGTAATTGCCCGCCTGCCGGCGAGGCAGGGTAATTGGTAATTTGTAATTGGATATTTTCTTTTTCAGGACCATCACCAGCGATGAGAAGAACAACATTCTCATTTTGTAAAGCCTTTATAATTTCCGGTAGATAGTGCGCACCCTTTCGCTTTGAAAGCCGGTGCGCAAACAAGATGATTTTTGTATCTTTGGAAATATTGAGTTCTTTTTTTATATCTTTAGTGCTAAGATTTGCGATTTGAGATTTTATATTTGAGATATCCACCCAATTCGGCATTACCTTTATTTTTTCGAGCGACAACCCATAGTGCTTCGCGTATGCCTGCTTCATTCCTTCCGTGCCCGTCACAAGATACGTCACGAGCGAGTACACCGTTCGCTCAAACGCTTCGCGGAAAAAATTCCGTTTATATTTCCATGGCTCACCGCAATTCCAATAGAACACCCGCCCACCCGTTACGCGCGCAATGACCGAAGCGACATATGCCGAAAAGAAAGAGTAGTGTACGTAAAAATCTTTATACCCAGAGACACGTGCCCAAAACAGCAAGAATTTTATGTTTATGAGTCGCAAAAGTGGGATGCGCATGCGCGCCACAGATACCCGCACCGTTCCCATATCCGGCGGCGCTGTGCCCCGCTCAACTACGAGCCAAATATCGAATGTTTCGGACAAAGCACGAATAAAGGGGGTAAGATAGGCAAAATGCGTATGCGCTTCACTGTTATATTCCGGTATCACATAGCAGAGTTTTGGTTTACTCATGTTCTATTTGCGCGCTACCGCGGACAAGTTGAACCCTAATTCAAAATAGTTCACTGTAGTTTGCTCCGGGGAAAACCCGGCTTTTTTGAGCGCTTCCACGAGCTCCGCTTTCCAAAAATACGTTTTGTGCTCTTTCACTCCCACGTCACTTACAATCTTCAACCGAAACGCAAGAAACTCGAGTATGGGCTTTGCGGCCCATGTGGGAACGGTGATGATAAGCACTCCTCCGGGCTTCAAAACGCGGCGAATTTCCTCGAGAAGCTCAACTCGGCGGTTCATGTGCTCCAGCGTTGCAAGGAGCGAAACGCAGTCAAACGAGCTATCGGCAAACGGAAGCGGTTTCTCGTCAAACTCAACCTGCTGGATTTTTATATTCCCCTCCTCATACGGCTCCGCGCGCAAATCAATGCCCACCCCTGCTTTGATGTAGGGGCTTAAATCCTTCAGCATCGTGCCCTCGGCGCCTGAACCCACATCGAGCAAATTCGTTTGGGCATTCAAAAACAACTTCATTCGCCGAATGCGGAGCCACCGGAATATTGGTTCACAAAATCTATCTCCCATAGGTTTTAAGAAAAAAGATTAAAACGGATGATATGCCAAAGCGCCGCAAGCCCATCGGTCCAACGGATCTTCTTGCCCTCCGCATACGTGCGACCATGATAGGAAACGCCGACCTCGTACACGCGGAGCGAAGCCTTGGAAACCCGTGCCGTAAGCTCAATCTCGATACCAAATCGATATGATACGAGACGAGGAAGAATTCGATCTATCGCGGCGCGGGAAAATGCTTTGTAGCCAGTTTCGACATCTGTGAGGTTTAAATTTGTACAGAGGTCAGAAAAAAAAGTAATGCATCGGTTCGCCATGTAGTGATGGAAGAGGAGCACGCGGTGCGGCTTGTCCCCTACAAAGCGGGATCCATATACCACATCCGCGCTTCCCTCAATAATCGGGGCGATGAGCGTTGGAATATCTTCCGGAGAATATTCAAGATCGGCGTCCTGGATAAGGACGATATCTCCCGTGGCTTTGGCAAAACCTGCCCTGATTGCCGATCCCTTGCCTTGATTTTTCGAGAGACGAAGCACTTCTGCCGTACCCGCAGAAACATTATCCGCAGTTCCATCTGTTGATCCGTCGTCTATGACGATAATCTCTTTCACGATGCGGCCGAGATCAACTTTTTTTACCTGCTCTATAACCTTCGCAATCGTGCGCGCCTCATTATATGCCGGGATGAGTATCGAGAGTTTCATAAAATTATTTTCCGTTTTTGCGTTTTGTCGAACGCTCTGCGCGAGCAATAAGCACATTTGCTTCCAACAACGAATCAAATGTCCCCGCGTCTCGCCATTCTGAGGAGATGATGGTGTGAAACATAACTCCCTGCTTTACATATGCCTTGTTTACGTCAGTGACCTCGAGCTCGCCACGCCCCGATGGTGTGAGGGCGCGAATAATATCAAATACGTTCTCATCGTAAAGATACATTCCGGTTACCGCAAACTTTGATTTCGGATGCCGCGGTTTTTCCTCAAGACCGACAATCTTTCCCTTCCTGATTTCAGCAACGCCAAATCGATGCGGGTCTTTGACCTGCTTCAAAAAAACCATAGCTCCCCTTTTTTGCCGCGTAAAACGATTAATGCCTTTTTTAATCTCGCCGACTGCCGTAAAAATATTGTCACCCAAAATAACAGCGATTTTGCCTCCATCGGAAAAATCTTCTGCCAGGGAGAGCGCATCCGCAATGCCTCCAGCATTTTCCTGCACTTCGTACGTAAAACGAGCATTCCACTTTTTCCCCGAACCAAGCAAATTTAAAAAATGCCCTGCGTGTCCGCGGCCTGAGACGATGAGAATTTCCGTAATGCCGCATTGAACAAGCGTCTCGATCGGCCAATAAATCATCGGCTTGTTATAGACGGGCAGGAGATGCTTATTTGTTACGAAGGTAAGCGGATGCAAACGCGTGCCATTCCCACCAGCGAGAATTACTCCTTTCATAGATTAGGTAAGTCGGATATGAGCATTAATCCTTTTCTCGCGACCGAGTACTCGTTGTACCCATCGGGTATTCTGGGCATACCAATTGACTGTGGCGCTCAAATCGCGCGTAATGGAGTATCGTGGAGACCAACCAAGTGCCCGAAGCTTCGAAGTGTTAACCGCATACTTGCGGTCGTGCCCTGGGCGATCGGCAACAAAGGTAATGAGGCTTTCCGGTTTTTTTAGTATTTTTAAGATCCGCCGGGCAATAGATATATTAGATACACCTTCCTCGCTGGATGCAAGGTATATTTCTCCCGTCTTTCCTCGATTGCAAAGCACGAGGAGCGCCCTTGCATAATCTTCAACATGAATCCATTCGCGAATATTTTTGCCATTCCCGTAGAGCGGGAGTGGCTCATTTTCCATGGCGCGCAACGTAAAAAAGGGAATAAGTTTTTCTGGGAATTGCCGAGGGCCAAAAAAATTCACTGAGTTGCATACAATGACGGGAACTCCGTATGTTTTCGTATACGAACGAATGAGGAGGTCGCCTGCCGCTTTGGAAGCGGCATAGGGAGAATTAGGCCTAAAGGGGGATTTTTCAGAGAAGCGTCCTTTAGCGCTCAAGGGGAGATCTCCCCATACTTCATCGGTTGAAACATGAATCATTTTTGCGGCAGAAGGGGCGGCTTTGCGAAACGCCTTCAGCAAAGAATGCACCCCGAGTATATTTGTGTGTATAAAGTCATTCTGGTCAGAATGAATGGATCTGTCGACATGAGTCTCTGCGGCAAAATTGATGACGAAGTCCGCTTTTTTCATTAACTGTCCCACCAGCTTTTCGTCGCAGATATCCCCTTTTTTGAATCGATAGCGACCCGGAGGCACCCCGAGAAGATTATCAGGATTCCCCGCATAGGTGAGCGCGTCAAGATTCACGACGTGGGTATCCGGAACAGTCTTCATGAGGAAATGAATAAAGTTCGAACCCATAAAACCCGATCCTCCACATATCAAAAATTTTTTGCCCTTTAAACGCTTCGGCGTGTCTTTCATATATATGCGTCTCGCTATATCTTTATTGCCCGGATGGTAAACTTCATCCCTGGAAATAGTCGCCCGAGAAGCGATCGTGCTCTTTGAGGAGGCAAAGTCATATATTTCTCGGGAAGAGGAATGATTGTTTCGCCCTCCTCTGTCCTTTTCGCTCTGGCGTAGCCCCTCTTAAAATGAGGTAAGAGAGAGGCGAGCGCGAAAGAAAAGGATGCCTCACATGCCGTTTCGCCAAAACCTGATTGCACGAGTATACGCCGAGCAGTATTTTTTGGAAAGAGATGCAAATGATTGGGATAATCGAGAACGCTCTCGAGCAATGTGGCGCTCACGCGCGCATCAAAGCCGGTTGGATTTGGAAGTTCAACGATGATTGATCCGCCCGGTTTCAGAATGCGCCGTATCTCCGCGAGAGTTTCTAAGGGATACCGCACATGTTCAAGCACGTGATAGAGCAGGACCACATCAAAAGTATTTGAGGGATAGGCCACATCCTCAAGCACGCCCTGCTCCAGCGTAAGGCCGTAATTGCGGTGTGCGGCACGCACTGCAGGTTCTGAAATCTCGACTCCTGAAACTTCCCAGCCCCGTTTTTTTAAGAGCTCTAAAAATTCTCCTCCTGCCGCGCCCACTTCGAGCACGTTCCCCGGAGGGGAAATGAACCGGTCAAGAAACCTGAAGCGATATGAAAAATCAGGAAACGAGCGCTCTCCCCGCCCTGCATAGTCCTTGGTATAATATCGCTCATTATAATGCGCATAAAATTCTTGCGCGCCTGGAATCTGCTCCAGGCTAATCAGGCCGCACCCCATGCACGATAAAAATTTCTTTTCCTCAACAGTGTAAAAAACTTTTTCTCCTTTTCCTCCACATACAAAACACGGCATGTCATTCATAAAGGTAAAACGAGCGATGTGAAACTGATCTGAAAACAATACTGAGCCGTTCAGCAAGCTTTTCTGTGGTAAACCGCTCTTCTGCTTTTGCTAATGCCGCCTTCCCTAAGCGATCTCGGAGCGCACTATCATTTCCAAGGAGTCGAATGGCGGTTATGAGCTCATCGGGATCCTCGGCCTTCACGATGAGTGCATCCTTTCCTGCTTCAATGTAATCCGAGAGGGTGCTTCGGCTACTCACAATGATCGCCTTCCTCGCAGCCATGGCATCAAGAAGCGCATATTGGCCCGAGCAGTCGGATCCCCGCAAACTTTCTTCGGAATACGTAGGAATTATAACAAACTTGGCCTTGCGATAAAACGCGAGCGTTTCCTTGTGCGGCACATCAAAAAAAACTTTTATGTTCGCTGGCAGTGCAGGCACGTTCTTGAGGTTTCTTTCTGCCGCAATAATATAAAAAGTAGTCTCCGGTATGCGTGATGCCGCCGCAATGAGTGTCGGGTAATCACGGCCGAGATCTTTTCCAATACTCAAAATATATCCATCGGTTTCTGAAAGATCAGCTCTCGCAGGAGCAAAGAAATCTGTATCTACGCCATTCAGCACCAGGTGAATGCGATGGGAATCTATTTTTTCCTTCTTTAAAAAGTCTGTCTGCGCTTCTGTGGGGCAGACAATAGCATCAGCGGAACGGAGCGCGCTCCGCAGGAGCGCGCCATACCACCCGTTTGGATGGCGCTTTAGCGTATGGGTAAAAAATGTATTATAGAGCACCACGCGCGGGCGCTGCCAATGCAAAATTTTCTTTATCAGGAAAACAAACGGCAGGTTAGATCCCAGGAACACAACGTCATATGTCCTCACCCTCCACAATGCCGGCAATTGCGCCGCATTAAAAAACAGCTTTCTTAGCATATTCATGAGGGGTGTTTCCAAAAACGTACCCCGGATACCAAATCGATACAGATAATTCAATCCGATAAGTTCTGAATCTGGCGCCATGTGCGCGCGCACGTTTTGAATAAGCGACTCTCGTTTCCCAGCAAATAGATATGCCACACGAGGCGCTTTTTGTTGCTTGGACATAAAGTCCCATATTTTTTTACCGCGTATAGCCCAATCATATTTAAGAACATCTGTGCGTGCCTGCAACGCAATACGCTCAGCCAGTCGCATATTTGAAAGCACTGCGGTAACCGCTACAGCAAGTGCGCGGGGATTCTCTGGTTCGACTAGATATGCATTCTTTTGATGCGTAAGCACCTCTTTTATCGAAACATTGCCAGAGGCAACTATCGGAACACCGGATGCCATATATTCAAAAAGCTTGAGCGGCGAGGTGAACATTGATCGATCTCCCTTTTTAACTCCGGTCACGACGAGACAATCAGCTGCTCGTTGATAATAGGGCATCTCCGCATAGGGACGATGGCCGATGATGGTCACTCGGCGACGCTCGATTTCAGAAAATTCTTCCTCATCCATAATCTTTTCAATCTGTTGCCTGTCTTTTTCATATCCACCTACGAGTACAATCTCTATATTCTCATTCAGATACCGTACTGCCTTTACTAAAGCATTTACCCCTTTCCACGCGTAGAAATAGCCAGTATACAGTATGAGTTTTTTTTCGTGCGGTAGCCCGAGACGCTTCCGGGCTTCGGCTTGTGAAACAGAAATATTAAAGTCTGAAACGGTGACCCCATCGGGAGCGACAAGTATATTGTCGCTGAAATCTTCTGCACGTTCATATATTTCTTTTGCAGCATCCACAATTGTTATGACCCCAAAACAACGTAGTAGTAACCGCTTAGCCCGTCCGTGAATTAAAAAATGCGCTTCACATACAAGCATGCGCCGCCTGAAAAAAGCTTGAAAAGTGATGAGGAGGGGTACGTCGTATCGGAAATAAATGTATGCATCCTTTTCTTTCCATAGATACAGGAGCGCTGATAGTGCAAACGTCCATGCTTGAATCCAATAAAAAACCGGATGCGCGGGTTCCCGACGCGGCGCAAGATTAAGCGATCGGATCGTGCGGATGTTAAAGTTGCGTTGAACTTTATAGTAGTCAAACGGGTCATCCGAAAGCTCATTAAACCGGGAGGGAATAACGAGTTCTACGTCGGCGCCCGCGTTGGCAAGCGCTTCGCAGGTTTTCATAATCTGAAGTCCGTGCGCTCGTTGCGTTGGCACTCGCGCTGTTGAGACAAAAAAGATTTTATTCATATGAAAGCCATAGCATATCAAACCATATCTAAAAACCTTTGGTCATCCGTTGCTTTTCATGGCTCCTATAGGTATAGTAAAGTGCATGAAAATATACCGCAACATCAAACCGGAAGTAGCTGAAGAACGAGGCAACATCACCATGCTTTTTGATGATGGCATAACCGTGATTAAGAGCGTGCTTATTATCACCTCAAAGAAAGGTTCGGTACGCGCAAACCACTATCATAAGGAGGATTCGCATTATTGCTATATGGTCGCTGGAAAAATGGAGTATTTTGAAAAAGGTATTGACGAAGATAACAGTAAAAAAGAAAGCGCTGTTCTTGAAACCGGCGATATGGTGTTTTCGCCACCGCTCCGTGTCCATGCCATGAAATTTTTAGAGGACACTACGTGGATTGTGCTCGCCACTAAATCCCGTAAAGATGGAGCATATGAAGAAGACACTGTCCGAGTCCCATTTATCTAAACCAAGATTCGAGTGCAGAGCGTGCAAAGGAAAAGCCCTTATTCCTGTACTTTCGCTTGCGCCAACTCCTCCCGCAAACGCATTTCTTACTAAAGCAGATCTCTTACAACCAGAGCCTTTTTTTCCTCTTGATCTCGATTTTTGTACGCAGTGCAGTTTTGTGCAGCTCCGCGACATTGTGTCACCCGAACTCTTATTTAGGGACTATGTGTATGTATCCTCCACTTCTCCAGTATTTGTCACACATTTTGAAGAGTTGGCAAAGACTATTTCCCGGCGGTTTTCATTCATTGAAAATTCACTTATCGTGGATATTGGCAGTAACGACGGCATACTCCTTAAGCCATTTAAAAAATTAGGGTTCCGCGTCTTGGGCATCGACCCCGCGGAGAAAATCGCGCGCGAAGCAACGGCAAACGGCGTGGAAACAATTCCTGAATTCTTTACCCCCGCACTTGCTAAAAAGATTTTAGAAAAACACGGGTCTGCGGCGCTCATAACAGCGACGAGCGCGTTCCCCCACATCGACAACCTTGATGAAATTGTGGAAGGAGTCCGCATCCTTCTTAAAAAAGACGGTGTTTTTATGGTTGAGGCATATTACCTCGGAGATCTCATATCAAAAAATTTGTTTGATACTATTTATCACGAACACCTTTCCTACTTCTCCGTACGAACGGCTATCCGGCTTTTTGAACGGCTCGATATGGAGGTATTTGATGTAGAGAAAACAGATACGCATGGAGGATCGCTTCGAATTTTTGCTGAGCTTCGTAATGGTCCCCACGCGCTACAACGCTCTCATATACAAAAATTCCTAAAAGAAGAAATGGAACATAAGCTCCATGAATCTTTGACGTATCAGAACTTTTCGCATAAGATTCTAAAGAACAAAGTAGCGCTTACCGAACTCCTAAGATATCTCAAAAAAAAGAAGAAGTTCGTCGCGGGCTACGGAGCTCCCGCAAAAGGCACAACACTGCTCACCCATTTTGGCATCGGTCCTGAAACGCTTGAGTATATTGTTGACGATAGTCATTGGAAACAGGGCTTATATATGCCGGGTACCCATATCCCGGTTTTCTCCTCCGCAAAGCTTGCCGAGAAAAATCCTGACTATATCCTAATCCTTGCATGGAACTTTGCGGATCCTATTATGAAAAAACTTTCCTCATTTAAAGCCAATGGCGGAAAGTTTATTATTCCCGTACCCGAACCCAAACTCGTATGAACAAACTCGTCCACGAAGACATACAATCCATTATCCGATCGATACGAACAGAAGCAAAAACATTCGAAGGAAAAACCATTCTCATTTCCGGCGGCTGTGGCTTCTTGGGCAGTTATTTTGTTGCAACGTTTCTTGAGCTCAATAAAAAGGTTTTGAAAAAGCCGTGCAAGGTTATCGTCATGGATAACTACATCACGAGCGCTGAAGAAAATAGCATTATTGACAACACTGATCCGCACTTCACGCTCATGACCCATGATGTGCGGAATCAGCTCCCGCACAAATTGAAGGCCGACTACCTTATCCACGCCGCCGGGCTCGCCTCTCCTTTTTATTACCGGAAATTCCCCTTGGAAACCATTGAGGTTGCAGTGAACGGCACTAAAAACTTTTTAGAGTTTGCAAAGAGCAAAAAGGTAAAAAGCATGCTCTATTTCAGTTCGAGCGAAGTCTACGGCGACCCGAACCCTAATTATATCCCGACACCCGAAGGATACTGGGGCAATGTTTCCGCGGTGGGACCGCGCGCCTGCTATGACGAGTCAAAACGCCTCGGAGAAACGCTCTGCATGACCTATCACCAGCTCTACCGCATACCGGTTAAAATTGTCCGGCCGTTCAATGTCTACGGGCCCGGTATGAAGGTGCATGACTACCGAGTAATTCCAACCTTTATGGTCAAAGCCTTGAAGGGCGAGGCCTTGCCGGTGCATGACAAAGGGAATCAAACACGGACATTTTGCTACATTACCGATGCTATCCAGGGATTTCTAAAAGTGCTTGCGTCAGAGAAAAACGGGGAAATATATAACGTAGGGCGCCCCAATGAAGAAATTAATATGGTGAGCTTAGGGAATCTCGTGAGCTCTCTCGTAACCCAAAAACCAACCGTAGAGCTGATTGCTTATCCGGCATCATATCCGGCAGGCGAACCACAGCGACGTTGCCCCGACATTACAAAAATCCAAAAAGAGCTGGGTTTTAAACCATCGGTGAATTTGAAAACCGGCCTTACGCGAACGCTCACGTGGTATCGCTCCATACTTAAGACTGAGCCCGCACATAATGAGCCAACCACTGCTTAGGTGCGCACTTTTTGGTGTTGGTAACTTTGGAAAAAACTATCTCCGACTCTTGCAATCGCTCGAGGGGTTCGCCCTCCTTTCAGTCGTAACCACTCGTGAACATCCAGAACTGAAAAGTCTTATCTCTTCTCCTATTCGCTATACCCTAAACCCTAGCGAAGTTTTCGCGTCTCCGGACATTGATGCGGTTATTATCGCGACCCCGGCGCACACCCACTTTGCGCTTGCGCATGCCGCGCTCCGCGCGGGCAAACATGTGCTCGTTGAAAAACCAATGGTGATGAGTACGAAGGAAGCGCGACTCCTTGCTCGTACAGCATCCCGATCGGGAAAAATATGCATGGTTGGGTACCAATACATCTATAATGATGCGATACGATTTTTAAAAACTGAACTTGACGCGGGACGCCTCGGCACAATCACCCATGTCATGAGCGAACACTTGGTAAGCCCTCCACGCACAGACATCAATTGTTTTTGGGACGCGGCGCCGCATCCGCTTTCTGTTTTTAACTATCTGTTTAATCCGGGGAAAATTAGAAGCGTTTCAGGAAAAAAATTTCGTATACAAAATGGTTCTCACGAGGACTTTGTTTCGGCGACCGTTGCGTTTGATCACGGACCGCTTCTCACGATCACCACTTCCTGGCTCGGTCCAGAAAAAGTAAGGAAATTCGTGTGTCTGGGAGACACAACAAAAATTATACTCGATACAGGAGTTGTCCCGAATACGCTTACGATTGCCTCTCCAACACCCATCGCCATTCCTTCGTTTACTACGGAACCGCTCAAAAACGAGTTGGAGCATTTTCGCGCCTGCATTGAGAATCGTCTCTCTCCGCTCACCGATGTTGCGTTTGGCGCTACCGTAACTGCACATCTTGAAACTATTTCAAAATCTTTATGAAGCTCTACGGCCTCACGGCCGTGGTATCTAAGCTTCACCCCGCCAACGGCGGGGTTTTATATGCGCTTTACCCCTAATCTGAAACGGCCAGAGAATTCTCTAGATTGCGCATATAAAAAAACCGCGAGTCTCTGCATACGCATATGCCGATCTCGCGGAGTTACCGGTTCCGAGCATCTCTCTCGTCCATGTAGGCGATGATTTCAGGAATGGGGAGCAAATCGCCCTTCGCCGTGTACGCCCGAATCCGTTCAGCTTCAGTGCGTACAAGATCTGCACGCATGCCTCGGGTTATGCCCTGCGAATGAGCGACAACTTCATCCATGGGCAACGGATCACCGGGTACGCTGAAGGCGTCAATCATGCGAGAGTCTGTGCCACTCATGAGCGCCACGCTCACGAAATTCACGAACGCGCGTGGCTGGTGAAATGGCGCCGCAATGATGCCAAGCCGCATAGCGCCATCTGGAGCAACCTCGCGCAACAGGTAGTCGAGAAACGCCTGCATCTCGGTATTCGTATTGATGCCCCGTTCGGGATTCGAATACGAGACCCGCACGATATTCTCCGGATTAACACCCTGCTGTCGCAGGTTCGCCTCCCACCGAGGAAAACCAGGGAAGCCAAAGCCTGTCGGCCCATCAACGATGAGGAGATGCGGATTCATCCACTGTCCGCCGCGATTGTCGCGTGAGTAGCGAGCCGCGCGATTGAGGACCGACCGCTCGTTGTCAGCGGTTTGCCCCACGAGGAGGAGATAGTCGAACGGACGAGCGGGAGGCAGGTCCGAAAGGACGCGTCTCGTGAATGCTCCAAGAGTTGATTCGAACGTATCAGTCATTGCTTGTCATATCTCCCTAGAGATGTAGTACTCAAAAGATGGTACAAGTAGACAGATTTTTTGTCAAAAAAATTCCCCCGCGTGCGAGGGATAAAGGATGGTTACTGTTCCACCCTTCGGGTGAGCGTAAGGAGCGCCTCGGCAAGCTTCTGGTGCGGCGAGAACACTCCGCGCATCGGGAGACTATCCCACTGAAGCGGCATGCCATTGGGAGCAAGAGCGACGCCTCCCCATTCCTCCATGGCGAGCGCGTGGACCACGAAGTCCCACACCTTGCCATGCGTAAGGTTAACGTAGGCGGCAATCTCACCCCGAAGCAACTTCACAACTCCAGCGCTTGCCGAAAGCGGACACACCAAACCAAGACATTGCTTCTGAAGTGGCTTTATTACGTGGTCGATAAACCCCTCGGGGTTAGACCACACGATCTCAGTGCCGATGATAGACTCTTTGAGCGGACGTTCGAGCGGAGGCACGCACGGCACTCCGTTCATTAAAACGCCCCCTCCTTGAGCTACCTCGACGATGAGGTCTGCGTTCGGCTGGTAGAGCACCGCGCGCACCGGATTCCCGTAGGTAAGGAGGCCGATAACAACGCCCCAATCAGAACCTCCAACGCTGTAGTTGTACGTCGCATCGAGCGGATCGACGATGAAGCACGTCTGTTTGAGCACATGTTCATCGTCCTCTTCTGCCACGATTGCCACGTCAGGAAAAACACTGGAGAGTTTCTCTCGAATTAATCGTTGAGACGCAAGGTCGGCCGCAGTCGAAAAATCGTGAGATCCCTTCATGTCACGATCGAGGCCAGTGCTCTGCATCGAGCGGAGTAATCGCCCAGCCTCGTACGCCACTCCCTTCATAGCCATACTCACCCTTCCATCTTTCGCCCCTGGATCAAACACGGTTGTTTTCATAAAACCTTCTGGCTGTGAGTTTATGGTGGAACTTTTTACCTAGATTCCCTTTTGAATCCGAAAATTTCGGCGCATACTTTTGAGAAAACCATGAACAAAAAAGTGTGCATCTTTCTCGGGGTGAGAGTCGGGCCGTTGAACTGAATATAGAATGTCATATCATCACTTTTTTGTCCAGAAATCCTTGACTATTTTTATAAATCAGATTATAAATAGCTTCGGCACTCCAACCCAACCCAGGAGTTTTTAGTGAAATACCTATGCTTTGAAGAAAAGATCAGCGAAGAGACGGTCGATGGCCTTTTGCTCTCGCTACAGCGACCCGATGCTCCTCAATGCGTGTATGTGAGTTCGCCAGGGGGTAGATTCGACTTCTTCTCCTCTCGGGCTCCCAGTATCGAGCGTCGTGGAATCATTACGCTCGCCGGGGATGTCTATTCGGCCGCGATCATCCTTTTCCTCTTGGGTCGTAGCCGACGAGCCTTCCCAAGCGCAACCTTCTTCTTTCATGAAGTTAGGACACTCATCAACGGACACGCAGTCACCATCTGCGACGTCGAAATGGTGAGGCGGTACTTCGAGGATGAAGTCATGGCCGAAAAGCGAGAAGTGATCGAGGAGTGGCTCCGTCGCATGAGAGCCGCTCAAGGCTGGTTTCTCTCCTTTATGAAGGAGCAGACGGGAATCCCTACTGCTACCCTTTTGAACTTCATGAGGAGCAAGGCAACGCTTTCCGCCCGAGAAGCCCTCCACTACGGCATCATTCACGAGATCGTGCCCGAGGATGAGTACCTTCCAGCAGATGAGGAGGAGTAGGTATAACTCTACCCGTTAGAACCCAATCGCTACGGCGATATCGTCAAGGGTTCTTTTTTTATATTTTTAGCAAAAAAAACCGCAGACAGCAAACCGATTGCTTATCTGCGGGTCATGATGAATGGACGCGTGCGTCCCGGGCGTTCAGGTAGTCGAGAATCTCAGAGGCGGGAAGAAGGTCTCCCTGGGTCGTGTATCTCCGGATGCGATCCATCTCCGCATGCACAAGCCGTGCGCGTGCTCCCATGTGAATGCCTTGAGAGTAACGCACGTCTTCGAGCCAGTTCTGTGCCACCCCAACAGCTCCGTAGATGCAAAGATCGGGGTAGATACGGATTGCGGCTGTTACAGCATTGATGAATGAGCGGGGTTGATGAAACGGCGAAGCCACAATTGTCACCGCGCGCCACCCCTCTTCCCGCGCAACCAACACGAACTCCAGAAATTCCGTGTTGGTGTTCAGAGCTCCTCCGGCAGGCGGACGTATGCAGATGATCTCGGATACCCGGTAATGGGAGCGCAGCTTTCCGGCCCATTTGATGAAGCCCGGATACCCCGTCGCCGTGGTAGCATCGCTCACGGCTACCGGAACACGGTGGGTACGGTGGATTCGAGCAGCGGTTCGAAAGATAGAGTCCTCGTTGTCGCCCGTTTCCGTGACTGCGTACACCACTTCCGAGTCTTCCCGATGTTCATCGCACAACACGCGAACGAGCAGTTCGGCCAATTGATCGGATTCAGCAGTGGAAATGCTATTACCTCCCTATAAAAAGTGATCGTTCGGGTAACCTAGCTGAAAGCTATAATACATTTTCTAGAAAAATATGTCAACTATTTGCCGCTAGCTAGTTGACAAGATTTCAAAACGATATATTATATAATCTCGCGATCACTTTCCCCTTACCGGAGGAATACTCTTGTTCCGAAGTATTGGACCCGGCCTCTGGCAAGGCACGGTAGAACATCCGGACGGCGAGTGGCTCATTGGCAACCAGTTTGCGCCCGATGATCCCCGCTTCGTCGCAAAGGACGATCCGCACGGTCTCATGGTGAAGCTTTGGAAGGCGGGTCGTGAGGCGCGCTCTCAGAAGTACGTACAGCGGGATGGCTACCCAGGATGGCAACCGCCACTCCCAGCCCACGGAGGACGACTCGAGGCAGTACAAGTGCTCCACGGCCTTTTCGCGTGCGAACATGATGACGACATCGCGCTCCTCGAGGAAGGAGCAGGGATTGAGCTTCCTGCAAACGAACCACGCACTTGGTTTCTGCCAGCGAGCTCTGAGGAGGCATGGAGCACTACCATCTGCCGCTTCGTCTCCCAACAACCTCGGAGTTTCGGCTGGGGCGAGGGTTACGAGTATCACTCCCACCATCCAGCTCAGCACGTTCCTGGATCCAATCCAGGCCTTGTGCTTGGCGGTCCACGCTGTCTCGACCAGTGGCAACATCAACTCGTGATGGTGTTTGAGGGTTCTCTCAGGTTTTTCTCAATGTCACGAGATCCTCTTCACATCAATGCCGGAGAGTACGTACTAACTCCCCAATCGGAATTCAACCACAGGCAGTGGGGAGTATCTGCGATTTCGGCTTACGCGGTCGTGTACTACTGACCGCAATCACCTTCAACCTCGCGCGAGGCTCTGGGGGTATTTTTTTATTAAATCCCCGCTGAATACCCTGTGCGTGAGCACGGGTATGAAAGCGGTGAGGGATTTAATAAACCCCGCCGATGGCGGGGTGAAACTTAGATACCACGGGCGTGAGCACGGGGAGTTTCATTTTACAAACCTGTATTTCGCGATCGTCCACAAAATCAAAAAACCGTGTTTCCAGTTTATTTTCTTTCCTTCTTCATAGTTCCGTGGATAGTAGCGTATAGGAACATCAACGATCTTGTAACCGCGCTTCAGGAGCTTGCACACGAGCTCGTTATCAAAATCAAAATTGTTTGTTTTTACCTCGACACTCTTTAAAACTTCTGCGTCAAATGCCTTATAACATCCCTCGTATTCCCCGCTCCAATGAAAATATAAAACGTTCGTGAGAAGCGTGATGGCTCCGTTCGCCGCCCAGCTTATCCAATAGAGGGATTTTCTACGGCGACCATCTCGCTCCGGCTTGATGCGCACGCTGTTTGTGACCAATGTTCCACCCTCGATAATAGGGCTAATCATCGCGGCATAATCATTTGGGTCATATTCAAGATCGGCATCTTGAAAGATGATGATGTCGCCCGTGGCAGAGGCAATGCCCGTCTTTACCGCCCCCCCTTTTCCCTTGTTCTTTTCATGAAAAATATACCTGATGCCGGGAATGGCTTTTAGCATATCCCGCGTGCCGTCCTTTGAGCCATCGTCTACAACGATAATCTCTTTTTCTAAACCCAACACATCTGCGGCTTTTACGCGGCGAATAATCTCCTCAATCGTATTTTTTTCGTTGTACGCCGGGATGACGATCGAAATTTTCTTGTAGGTTTTCATAAGAGTTTCAGGTACGGCTCATTCTCTCATGGCAAGTCCGTGTTTTACAACCTATTTGCTCATCATGCGTTGCCACTGCTGTAGGTATTCCTCTTTTGATATATCAAATTTTTTGGGGAGGGTTGGCTGAAACTTCTTTCCTTGCATAACCTCTTTAAGGAGCAGTGCAAGCGCGTGGCTATTCCCCACCGTGAATATGCTTCCGCTTTCAGGAGTTATGGCCTCACGCGCGACACCTACGTCGCTTGATATAACCGGACAGCCCGCGGCAAGCGCCTCAACGATGGTTCTGCCATACCCCTCATAGTTTGAGGTGAGCAAAAAACAATCTGCTGTTTTATAGTGGGATGAAAGATCGTCCGTCCATGGCTCAAGAATTACATTCTTCTGTAATTGGTAGCGGGTAATCAGTAATTGGATTTTTGACTTCTCTGGTCCCTCCCCCACAATCACGAGTAACGCGTTTGGATTCGCTAAACACACCTCCCGGAACGCCCGAAGGGCAAGCGGAATATTCTTTTCTTTGGTAAGGCGCGACGCTATGAGAAAGATGGGGCTTTTCCCCGCATATTTTTTTCGAAGGTCGAGTGTGGGCGGCACTTCTCTTATTTTTTTCACGTCTACGAAAATAGGCAACGTCACAATCTGTGAGCTTGGCACGCCGTACTTTATTATGATTGATTGTTTAATTCGTTCGCTCACTACCCGAATACTATCGGCACGTCGTATAGAAAAACGGGCGAGTGTGCCACGAAATCTATTTTTAAGAGACTCTGCACGAAAGAAGGGGCTTAAAAAATCAGTGTGTGCTTGTACTTGAAGTCGAGCCTCGGGAAAGTTCCGCACAAGCAAGAATCCCACGACTCCTGATTCGAACGGATCTTGAGTGGTAATGACCCATGCTTCTTCTTTATTCAAAATAGTTTTGGCGGTTTTTAACCCATCCCATATAAAACACCACTTGTAACGAGACCACGTAGGATATACCCACGTCTGTTTTTCAATACGAATTCGTTCTGGTCGAGGATATATCACATTTTTTTTACAAAAAACAACAATGTGTAACTCATCGCAGAGATTGCCGTATTCCTGCATGCGCCGAGCGACTGAAGACTCTGCATCGCATATGCGCGCATCGGTTGAAATCATAAGGATTTTCATAAAGGACGCATGAGGCGTACAAGCTCCTGTATCATTCTCGACACGGAAACCCGGTCAGCAAGGCTTCTATCTATATAATGCCGAGGTTTTTCCGCCTTGCTGTTAAGCAGGGCTACTATATTTTTCTGGAATGCCTCCGCGTCGTTATAAGGTATGAGCGTGATATTTTTCCCAAGTTCAGCCAGTTCCCTGTTGCCCCCTACTTCCGTAGAGAGGACGGGAATACCCACGAGCATGGCTTCTATCAATTGATGGGAAAATCCCTCGTACGAAGTATTCAACACAAAAAGATCTGCCGCTTGCAGATAAACCTGTAGCATATCCTTCGACAGGATACCAAGAAAGCGGACTGTGCCGCTAACTCCGAGGCTTTTCGACAGCTTTTCTAAATGGGCGCACTCGGGTCCGTCACCAACGATGAAAACAGTAAGCCGGGGAAAATCTTTTTTGATTTCCGGAAGGGAGCGAATAAGCATCTCAAATCCCTTCCACGGAACCAGTCTTCCAGCAGAAACAATGACATCTCCCGTTATGCCAAGCGCGTGTCTCGCCTTTTCATACGAAAGCGGAGGGGGCGGCTCGACAGCATTATAGATAATCTGTATTTTTTTCTCCCTGATGCCCCACCCGCGTGCGAGCGCACCAAGATATGCGCTTGGCACGATCACCTGATCCGCAAGGCGAAGCGTTGCCTTTTGAAAGAAGCGCAACGCTTCCACAAAAAATCCATATCGCTTTTTTTGGAATCCATCGATGAGATCGCGCACATTGAATCTCTGCAATCCCTGCTCCCAGGCATAGTCTCCCGTGACTCGAACAAGTGCGCGTACTCCCGCCGCACGCGCGGCGAGCATCGCAAAAAAGCCTGCGCCAAACGAAGCATCGGCAGAAAGCACCACATCCGCATGCAATGCGCTCATATACACTTTCAGAAAAAAGAGCCCATGCCGTAGTGGCTTCGGAAGCCCGCGCGATACGGAGATGATTTTCGATGGGCGCGCTTTTCCATAGGTAACCACAAGAGGCGCGCAACCATAGGCAGGCAATTTCTCGGTGAGCACTGCGGCATAGCTTGCCGAACCGCCGATATCCGGGGGGAAGATGCCGGTCGCAATAACTACGCGCTTGATCACTTTGAGATCTAGAAATATCCCTTCTATCTCTTCGGCGATTTGATCCCATGAATACCGCTGGATAAGGTTGAGACCTTTTTTTCGAAGACGATCCCAGAGTTGGGAATCATCTATGAGCTCTCTAATCTTTTTTGCTAGATCAATTGGATCTTCTTCTCGAACAAAAAGCCCAGTTTCTCGATCAAAAAGAAAATCTGAGATACCTCCAACAGGAGTACCAATAATAGGAATTCCTGCTGCCATAGCTTCAAGAAAAGAACTCCCCAGCCCCTCAGATCGAGAAGGTCTAACAAACACAACGTCAGCTGTTTTTTTTAAATATCCTGGAATTGCATCTGACGCAACTTGTCCGATAAACTCTACTTCGTTTTGAACGTCGAGCTCTTTTACAAGTATCTTGAGTGCTTCTTCTTCGGGTCCACCACCTATAATAAGAAGTCTTACTTTTTTCCCCTCTTTCTTCAGCACTACTATCGCTTTCACAAGAATATCGATTCCATTTTTCCGGACAAGTCTCGATGTTGTAATAATGGTAAACATTTTATGAAGCAATCTTCCAACCGCCATTTCTGGTTTGAATTTACTTAAATCAACGCCGTTTGGAATAACGGTTATCGGGCATATTGCTCCTTGTCGCTCGGCGAAACTTTTAAGGAAGCTGCTAATGACTTGTATGCGATCTGCGCGCAAAAAAATGAGTCGCCATATCGGATAGAAAATACCCACGCGCTTCAAGATATGCGTTTCAGAATCACCTTCTTGGAGCGTAAGCAAGAGCGGGATCTTTGGATGCCGAAGTTTAAAAAGAAGCGCTGCCATGCCGCCATACGAAGCCATGATCGCCCAGATTGCCTTAAAAGGCTCTTCCCGATGCATCCGCGTCGCCGCACGATAGGCAAGAAATACATAGAAAAGTTTTAAGAGCGCATGGCCATAATACTCTCTCGCGGGACGCCCAAGGCGCACAATCGTCTCATTTCCCTCGGTTTCTCTTTTCGGCCACGACGCATCAAATCGACGCGTAAAACAAACGAACTGCTCTTTCGGCATTCGCTGTATGATTTCGTGGATTGCTATTTCCGCGCCACCCACAAATGGCTGGTATGCCAATGAAAAGACTGCAATGGGATTACTTTCTCGTTCCATAGAGGGTTAGATGTAAGTAATGGTATCCTAGAAATGTATGGATGAGCAACGTAAAAAGGTGCTCTATGTCATCACCAAAGATGACGTAGGAGGCGCTCAAAAGTATGTAGCAGATCTCGCCTCACATCTTGACCGCGCCTCTTTTGACATTCGCGTCATACGGGGAGGCGTTGATATTCCCTCGCTTTCAAATAAAATCGCCTGGTACGCGCTCTTCGCAAATGACTGGAGAGCGCTTTTTTCACTCATGAGCGTATATCGAAAAGAGCACCCGGATATTATCCACCTGAACAGCTCTAAGGCAGGAGTAATCGGCTCGTTTGCCGCATTTCTTTACAATCATTTACCATTTACCATTTACCATTTACCTGCAAAAGTAATCTTCACCGCCCATGGCTGGGTTTTTAATCCATCAAACGCACTTTCTCCTGTTGCCCGTTTTGTTTATATACGCCTTCATCGTATGGCTGCGTATTTTCAGAACTACATTATTTGCGTATCAGAATACGACTACAAACTTGCGCTCCGCTATGCCATAGCGCCTTCTAAAAAGTTAACCACCATCCACAATGGGATTGATTATCAAAACCTTACTTTCCTGGATAAGGTTTCCGCGCGAAAGGCAATTATTTCAAAATTACCAATTACTAATTACCCTGCCTCGCCGGCAGGCGGGCAATTACTAGTTGCTAAACCCTGGATCGGCTCCATCGGCCGACTAACCAAAGAAAAAGATTACGCCACTCTCATTCAAGCAGCGGCGCTCGTTCCAAATGCGTATTTCTTTATCATTGGCGCAGGACCGGAATACTCAAAACTCCAATTACTAATTACCAATTACCCTGCCTCGCCGGCAGGCGGGCAATTACAAGATAGGTTTTTTCTGATACCTCCTACTGGAGATGATGCAAAATTTCTGAAAGCATTCGACCTTTTTACGCTCACCTCTGTAAAAGAAGGCCTGCCCTATGCGCTTCTTGAATCCTGTGCCGCGGGAATCCCAGCAGTCGTTACTGACGCGGGCGGAATGCCTGAAGTCGTCATGCACGACGCAACGGGCATGGTAGTTCCTCAAAAAAACCCCGAACGCCTTTCCCGGGCTTTTCAAGAACTCATGCGAGATCACTATAGAGCTCAAATCTTTGGAAAAGAAGCCCGGCATCGCTTGCAAACAGAGTTTAGCCTTTCCTTGATGATACAGAAAACCGAAGCATTGTACCGCGCGTCTTGTTAAGATTCGATAGTAAATGTATATACGCGAAACATAGGAAGTCCGTCGTGTCCGTATATACTGCGCACCGGTTCTATCCCTTGCGATACAAGCGTTTTTTCAAATTCATTTCCTGCTTGATTACCCTTCTTGAATGGATTTAAAAATCCGTATTCCGTGGCCTGCATAAAATACGCTGAAAACCCTTGAAAAACTGCGGGGTTTGCTTTCACGGCTTCTGAAAATCCCTCTACATAAAATACCGGAATACCCTCCAAGAGAAGCCTTCGATCAAAAAGCCACAACCGCGAAGGAAGCGCGAGCGTATCACTATACACGATGAGCGTCCGAGTTGGCCTTCCTGATGAGTGCGCCTCCGCGTTTTTTTTGATAATGCCGTTTAGATGAGGATTCTCCGTGTTTGGAAGCGCGACAGATGATGTATCCTGAAATTCTTTGCTGAGATACTGATCAAGCTCGATAACTCCTGTGTTATAGACATTCGCGAGATATCGAGTTGATCCACTAAACACTATAAGTATGAGGAGGGCAGGAGCAATGTATTTTTTTATGCCTTTTCCACTTCGATCAAACATCTCCCCGAAGAGAACGGCTCCGAGCGCGACCATTGCGGGAACAAGGAGTACGATGAATCGTTCCGCCACTCCGACCAACACGAAGAGACCAAAACATCCGATTATATACGCCGCCCATAGCACAACGGTTTTCTTATTCGCGCGCTTCCAAAACAACGCTATGACACCGAGACCCGCAAGTCCGATTATAATTTCGCTCACGCCATAGAGATCTCGCGTCCGTCCTCCAATCTCGCGGAATGGAGCTTCGCTTTTTCCAAGAAGACCAGTCCACTCTGGAGTCGCTTGTTGAAATACATAGGCGAGCTGTAAATCAAAATGCCCTCGCTCTTTATAGAGATTGAAATTGTAGGATATAACCGGAGAAAGAAAGAGGAGTGCGAGGAGTAGGGCTCCGTAGAGCCGTACATCGCGGAATATCCGCCGATAATATACCAGGAGATAGACGAGAAAAACCGGAAGAAGAATAATGGTGGTGTATTTGGTGATGAGCGATAAACCCAAGGCAATGCCTAACGCCCACCACCACCGACGGTCCTCGGTAAAACGGGTAAAGGCATAGAGCGATGCAAGAATAAAGAACAATGCAAACGGCTCAAGGAGAACCGCGCGCGAGCTCCAGATCATGGCTCCGCTTACTGATGCGAGAAGAGCGCCCCACAATGCATACGATTCAGACGCGTCTTTAAAAATCGGACTTCTTCTCAAAATTCCATAGAGCAATCCGATTGAACACACGCCGAGAAGTACGCCCGGGAGTCGCGCCACGAACGGAGTCGCGCCAAAAATACTAAAAAACCAATGCCGTATAAGAAACCCGAGCGGAGGATGATCGTGAAAAGAGAGTTGTGTCCATGAGGGAAGTTCTGTACTGGCGTACCAATCAATCGGCTGTGTTTGAAAGTTGGTGCCGAGGTAATCCAGGTAGAGCGCGGAACGGAACGCATACGCGCCCTCGTCTCCGACAAATTCCTGGACTCCCAGACCCCAGAGGCGTAATCCGAGCGCAACGGCGAGAATACAGATAAGGATCATTGCTCTCGCTTTTGTGTCTTTTATCATACGCCGGTTTTGACCTTAAATACCACACTATCCCCATTTTCAAAAACTTTTTCAAATCGTTTATCAGAGGAGAAATATTGAAAAGCTCGGGGATTCCTCTTCGTCTCCACAAGAACAAATTTTGCGCCCAGTTCTTCTCGTATAAACGGGTAGATATTCTCCAGTTCATCCCCGCGACACTCGACCGCGCGACATGTTTTTCCTAAAAGAATTATTTCCTGGTCTTCGGCAATATAATGGTGCTTCCAATAAAGAGATCGATCCTCGGCATATTCAAAGATAGGATCAAAGCCGCCGACGTAATAGTTTTTTTGATTCCAAAAGAAAAGCCGTGAGGATAATGGCCAGTGGATGTTAAATACTACGTTTCCCTCCTTGCTATGCTCTGCGAGCCATTTGGAAACCTCCGCTTCTCCGCGCGGAGGATAGCCGGCCGTATCGAGACTCGCTTTTGTTTTGACGATGCTCCGGACACCCATGACAAGAATCATGATCGCACCAACAACGAGGACGACGTTTCGTATTTTTCCTTTCCGAATTTTTTCCCATCCGTAGGAGAGAGTGCCTCCGATTGCAAGAACTCCGCAAACAACCCAGAAATCATACGCACGCCTGCTAAAAAGCATGGTGAGTATGAAAAACCCGAGAGAAACGGCAAAAAATCCAGCGATAAAAGTTTTTGTTTTCCGTGTATCTATATTTGTGATTTTCTCCTGTTTTGAGAGCCATATAAAAAATATGAGGGCAACTGCCTCCACGATGGCGAACCATAAGAAATTTCTTGTGAATACTGCGAAGGAAAGAGGAAAGTGTTCAGCTCCAAAAAGCAGAGGGAGGCCTGCTTTCTTCACGAGCGAATGTTCCACTATTTGCGTATAAAAAACCCGCGCGGCAGAAAAGGGATGGGGGCGGAGTAGCCATCCCGCAAGAAAACCGCCCATGACTGCCAGTCCTTCGCGCCACAGAAAGCGCCTCTCGAAAATAAATGCAACGCCCTGAGCCGTGCCTAAGAGCAGGAAAGGAACCCACGCAAAGTTGCCATGAATCCATACGATAAGAAATGATGCCACAAATGAAGCCCATGTATATCCCCGAACAAGAAACCACAAAAGAAGTGCTGACAATGGCACTGTCAAAATCTGCATCCGAACCATGAGAAGCCGAAACATGGTGTTCGGTGTAGCGCCAAGAATGACAAGTGGCCATACAAAGGACCATCGCAGGTGTTCCTTTTTAGCAATCCAGTAATATATAAAAAGCGCAAACGTTGTAAAAACCACGCCAGCGATTTTTATCCCAAGCGTAAGGTCAGAAAAGAACGTGAATGGTATGAGTAAAATAGAGAATCCATACCACAAAGAAACTCCCCAATCTTCAATAATAGTGTGCGAAAACCACGGAAACGAAGTGTCAAACAGCGACTCCGTGCGGAAGCGATATGCCTGCCGCATGTACAAAAAGCTATCCGCATCAGCAATATGTGGAGACGAAAAATGTAAGACGGCAGAAATTCCGATCAAGGCGATACTCCCTAGAACAATGAGGGGAGAAATCTTCACTGTATGTCCTCGTTAATACCGCTCAAGCGCCTGGAGAAGGGAGGGGTCATCGGGGAGTGCTACGAGCCCCTTTTCAATCACGCCTTTTGCCAGATGCTTTTTCGATATATCAAAAGTCCAATAAAAATTGGCAAAGTCTACATACAAATATGAAAACTTGGGGTCATTTTCTATTGCAGTGAGGTAACGCTCCTCTGCTTTCTTAAAATCTTTAAGATAGGCACCGTAGAGTCCGCCAAGATTGTAGTAGGCACTTGAGTTTTTTGGTGCGATTATGTTCGCGTATTCCCATGCATCGCGCGCACCTGTATAATTGTTAAAGAATTTTTTAATAACACCGAGTCGGAGCCAGCCATCAAAATTGCCTGGCTTTTTAGAAAGCGAAGCTTTGAGCTCAGCAAGTTCGGTTTTGTATGCTAAGAGAGAGGCAGGAGGCACTTGGGCTATAAAAGAATCGTTTCCGATGTTCTCGATCGGATCACCTATATACGGCGGGAAGACCACTGTAGTTCCTTCAGTTTCACCGCTTATTTCTTCATCCACTTCAACGTCTTCCTCGAGAGGAGGCGTTGTAGTTGCCTGTTCTTCCGATAGCGGGGCGTTGCTTCGCACAGAGAGCGCTATCAGAAAAAATATGGCGATCGCTATACCGCCAATCCACAAAATCCATTTATCTATTTTCCCCATAGTAGACATAGTAGCAGAAATCTATATGGCACCACAATCGCGTTCACTCGAAAAGAATTCCCTTTTTGTATAATGGGTCAGCTGATGCTCATGGGTACATCTATAGTCTGAATTTCACTACTGCTCCACCATGTATACACCGATATCCGCACGTGTTCCATCGGTATCGTTCGGGAATGTAGGGTCTCCCGTATCTACCACCGGAGAAGTGGCGGCTGGTATATAGGTTTCGAGAAGAATCGGATTAGATATAAGATTGCCGATTCCTACTGGAGTAAAGGTACTCCCGGTGCGATGAGAGTAGTAGTTTTCCGTTTTATTCCCCCACGTATCGGTGTAGTTCACGGAGAGAATCTTGTACTCCTGATCAGTTGACGCCGAAGAGAGCGCGATGCCGTAGCGCAAGTTACTAGTAACGATGCTATTTATGACACGGTGTGTACCGCCGGTCGTATCGAGAAAATACCCGATATCGTTCCCAATGAGCGTGTTATGCTCTGCGCGGATAAGTCCTGTTCCTGAAACTCCGTCGTGGATACCCTCAAATCTGTTATTTACAATGAGGTTTCGCTCTATGAGCACCGTGCCGCTCGTGGCGACAACTGATATGCCAACCGATGTATTTTTGATTATTGAATGTTTGATCACTACCGATGCGCTTCCGGAAACAGGTACATAGATGCCTGGGTGTTCAGAAGTTCCCACAATCATAAACCCATCAATGGTGACGGCGCCTACTCCTCCATCAAGCATAATTCCCGGACCAGTGGGTGGAGCAATCGTGGTCAGCATCGGACCACTGGCGGCAGTGAGCGTAAGCCCCGTGGTGCCAACCGTAATACTCTCTGCGTAATTACCTGGAGCAACGACGATATGATCGTCTGGACACGCTACATCTACCGCGGCCTGGATGGTGGGATAGGCGCTCGGCACGAGCCGTTCATAACATGTCGGTTGCGTTACTGATGGAGGCTCTGTGGGAGGCGGCACAACTGCTGGCGGAGGTACGGGTGCCGGATCCGTCGGCGGAGGTGGAGGGGGCAACACGGGGGCTATCGCAAGCTCAGCATAGCGAGCACGCGAAATGGGGCCGAAAATCCCGCTTGTCGGCGCAATCTTTTGCACGGATTGCCAGGCGATGACCGCGGCTTTGGTTTTTAAGCCGAAGTAGGTGGATTCTTGACCCACGGAACCAACGCCGTTCTCTGTAATTATGAAGCCGTTGGCATTTAAATATTTTTGCAAACAACGCACATCTTCTCCAGTTATGGCCACCGTCAAAGTACGGGAAAAGGTACAGGGCGGAGCAGCAGGTTTTTGCACTAGCTGCGCTTGCAATGTCGCAACCTGGTTTAGAAGCTGCTGAATTTGCGCCTGAAGATCAGCGGTAGTTTGTCCAAAAGCTACAAAACTAAATAGGAACAATGAGATTCCTGTCCCCATAAAAAATGCTATGTGTTTTCTATTCATGAACTTAATTATACCATACGCATGCAGTATGCATCCTCCTCCTTAGAAAACAAACTGCCCCGCATTTCTGCGGGGCAGTTTTACTCTATCCGTTAACCCAGTCGCCTATACGGCGACTGCTCAAGATGGTTAGGACGAGAGCGCTTCTGCGGTCGTGTTCGTCGGTGGGAGTCCAGGAATCTGGAATCCGTTCATGAAGTCATACGTTGCGATACCAGAGGTCGTTGTGGCATTGCCAGCCCAGATGAAGTCATCGTGGGTCGCGTCTGCATCAACATTCGCCGCAGTCGTCGCAAACGTGTAGTTCATGCCGCCGGTCGTAGCCGCAAGAGGCGCACCGGTATACGTGTCGCCTGGTGTGTCGCATGAAGTACATGCACCCGCAGTGTATGCGGCATCACCTTCCAGTCTAACGTTAGCCGTGTAGGTGGTTGTTGCGCCCATGTTCGCTACCGTACCAATGAGCTCGAAGTACCGTGTAGTACCAGCCGGGACCTGAATGGCCTCGACGGTGCCTGCGGTTGTCGGGTCAAATCGGACACTGTAGAGATTGGTGCCGTCGTTCGTAACGCCTCCGGCATCACCCACTGATCCAGAGTTCAAGAGACCGCCATTACTGTACGCAGTCTGCGAGAACGCGGAGTCAAGGTACCCACGGACCTGCAAGCTCGTGATGGAGTACGTTAGCGCGCCTCCCGTGGAGGTCGAGATATTGTACGTGAACTTGTAGAGACCCACGCTACCCGTTGACGGTGCTGTTACCGAGAATCGGTAGAGCGGAAGCGTCGTGTTAGTGAGCTTCGTCGAAGAGAGCGCAACCTTTGCGAGTATCGGAACCGCCTTGAAGATGCGGACTCCTGCTGAAGCTGCCGGAGAACCAGTCGAGTAGATCGTGTTACCGGAATCTTGACCAATACCTCGGGTGGCATCACCTGAAGCATCTGCCGCATTCGGATCAATTTCTACCCGGATCAAGTGGCCCGGACGAGCTGGGTCAGAGACACCGATCGTCGCAATATCACCCTTGATGGTAAGGACCTTATCGCTATCTTTCGGTACGGTGAATCCAGTTGCGAAGGTTGCGGTCGCGGTATCAGAGGTGAAGATTGCTTCACCAAGGAGAGTCGAGCCATCCCACAAGGTTACTTTCGTAACATCCTGCGGAGTGTTCGAAGCGGTACCGCCGAGCATAAGACCGATCTGTGTTACCTTGACTGCTTCATTCGTTGCCGTGAAGCGATACGCAGAGAGCGTTACGCCGGTTGTGTTCGCATTTGCGAGCGCAATTGACGGACTCTGTGAATCAAGTGCAATGGCGAGCGATCCGCCGGTGGCAAGTGTAATTGCCTGACCAGTCGTATCATCGTAGGTTTCGGTGATCGTAGACCCTGAGGTTACGCCCGTCGGAATCATGTCATCCGCATCACCGGGGATTTCCAAGGTGTATGTGGTGCCGCTACCGCCTTTTGCGATGTTGCACTTCAACGCCAAGGTCTTCACCGTTCCTTTCGGAATGGTCAAGCTTGTATCGAACGTGAAGGTCTTGTCATCGGCAGTTGTATCGGCGTTTGCGCCATTAACCACGTTCGTACCGGTGTTAAGGGCAGTCGCGCCATCGAATATCTGACAACTCGTGAGATCATCGTTCGAGTTCGCGGTGCCAAAGTTAAACTCAACCTGTACTGAATTCAATCGGACATCCTCACCTGATGCAGTTGCATCAAGCGTGAAGTTCGCGAAGTTGTAGCCGTTTATACCTGCAACCACGGTCTGGGCAATCGGTGTCGGAGATGTGGAAACACGGAGTGCTCCCGCTTTTACCGTCATCGTATTGCCGGTGAAGACTGCGGTTGAAAGACTGATGGTTTGGTTGGTATTCACGCCCTTCACCGTTGTCCAGTTGGAATCAGGAGTCGTGGATGCGGCAACGGTATCATCGGTCGCATAATCAGTTCCCAGTCTACCTTTTAAGGTCATAACCGAGGTGCCCACGGGATACTCAATCGTATCCGTAAAGGTTACGTTCGGGGACGTTGCGGTTATGTCAACTGGTCCTGCAAGTACTTGACCACTCTGGCTTACGAGCTT
>JAGVPS010000053.1 GCA_020052135.1 Minisyncoccota bacterium | reverse complement strand
GGCTCGTCGCATTCGGAAAGGAATTGCGCTCCAGGTAATCCGCTCAAAAGCACGAGAGGCAATGCCGGTCTACCCTTCAAATTTAAGCGAGCTCCGCGAAGTTCGCTTTGCTCCCGCCGGCATGGATTTTCCGATTACCACGTACCTCTATGACAATAAGGTGATGATTCTCTCAAGCAAGCGCGAGCTCTTCGGCCTCATTATCGAAAGCCAAGATATCGCGGCCGCCCATCGGCACTACTTTGACGCGCTTTGGCAAATCAGCACCCCTCACCGTCCCGGCTTCCATTTGCCTCAACTTGATCGGTAATTGTGACGTTTATACTACCTTGCTTTGATAGCAGGCTTCATCCTCCTTCTCCGCCAGCTGGCGGATTCGGCGGGACTACAGCTGTTTTTATCATATAACTTCGCTTTGGTAACAGCTTTCGCAGTATACTATTTCCGGCCGATCCGGGGCATAGCTGGTCTCAAACTCATTTGGACATCTTCCTTCTTTGTGATGAGGATGATTAGCTGAATTTTTGAAAACGTTGTAATCACACATACATTGCCGGTGCCAGAGTTTTAAAGGGTTGCGCCCCTTAGCCCGTTCGCGATGTCTACAATTAAAACATAACTTCGGCAGGGGTAAATTCATCCTGCGATAGAATTGCAATTCCTGCGGAATAATTTTGAAAGCGCTAGAACATTGCGCGCACTGAATAATGTCCTCGAGGATAGAATCATCAATTTCTTTAATATCGTCAGGCAGTGTTTCTGAATTCTTTGTGGATTGGTATGAAGATTGAGCGACTTCATTCCACAAAAAACCATTTGCTTCAGCTTTCTCTTTGGTAAGAGGATAATAATCCTGCGCCCAGGTTTCATTATATGGTAAGGGTGAAAATTCTGATGGAAAGAATTCGCCATATCGATACTCAATTTTTTTCATTTCTCCTTTCTCATCTCTTTTCTCTACAACATAGGGCATTTTATTCATGTGATCGATGATCTTGGGCACGAGTTCTTCGTACTCTTCTTTTGAGTACTGTTTGTTCAAAATGCAGTATTGCTTGTTGCGTAACCCAATACAGCCAAACAAGTTTGAACTCGAAGCACCGAAGCAATACATGCAATATTGCAACGAAACAAACCCGGCAAGTTCTAATGTATTACTCGGTATACATACCCAGGAAAATTTAGCCTCATATCCTCCCGCTTCTTGCAGTTCATAGCACAACTGTCCTCCGGCAACCGAAATATCCATACAATCGGAACTTTTAGCAAAAAGAATGAGTTGGCAATAGGAGCAATTTTCTAAATCACAGCAGTAGAAAGAATCTTTGGTATTTTTGCATCTATCCAGATAATCCCCTCTTACGCTCACGTTGTGCTGCCCGCGGAAAAACTTAACCGGCATACGAAGCGCCAATTCCGCGACTTTCTTCTGCAACTCGCTTACCACCCGGGCAGAACCAAGATTGTATTCGCGAATGCGCTCGAAATATTCTTCGCGGCTATACGGCTGGTTGAAAATGTAATATTTCTTATTCCGAAGACTGACACAGCCGAAACAGTTTTGGCATCCAACGAGATCAATTGAAAATGCTAAGTCGACACATTCAAGGCAATGGCTCGAGAATAGCGTCCGAAAGCATTTCTGACAGTTAAAAAGCTCGTAGGATAGCTCGCATTCTTCAACCTTCAGCGTGTCCACGCATTCCTTACATCGGTTAATGGATTCACTGTATAGAGAATCTTCAGTGAATCCTGCATTAAAGCAAAGATAGCAATTCTTTATGCTTACAGCGTTTTCGGAATAATCACTATGTATGCCACTCAATACACGGCGGTGAGGCATCGGCACCGCAAGCTGTAGTTCACAAAACTGCTCGAAAAAAGAACGAGAGAAATCATACTCTCGCCCATAGTCCATTGGATCCCATGCATCCGACCACCAATATTTCTCATCAAAAACTCGGAAGGGAGAATTTATTGGAAAGGGAGAAAAAACTTCTTTATTAGAGAACTCAACTTTCCGTTTGTGCAACCTCCGCCCTGATCGAAAACTCATACGCCGTTGAAACCTACATGTCGGGCAAAACGTCGGCGGCGGAACTCTCAACTTTTCATAAAACACAAAATCTGCGGGTTCAATTGTGAACTGGTACTTGCAACTTTGACACTTACGGGTTTCAGCTGTCATAGGTTAAATCCTCTCCAAATAGCATTTGCGGCAATATACCTCGCGGTATTCTTCTTCTCGGTAGGGTGACTCCATTTCTACGCCGCATCCCGCACAAACACGCTTATTCCGTTCATTGTTTTTGACCCAAAGGTTCATTTTCTCATTGATGCGGCAAAATGGGCATTCGCGCGGAAGAGGTACGTTCATCTGACGATGGAATTGCAACTCCATTTCTATGATACGGTAGGCGCGGCCGCAGCGAAGGCAGACAATTTTTTCCTTAAGAATAGCATCAGAAACATCCTTAATATGATCGGGAATATCCTGCGCAGAGATAGTGGTTTTATATGCTTCGTGTTCGGGATCTCGCCAGGGATACTGTTTCTCCTCTGCCCCCTCCTTGGTTAAAGGGAAAAGGTTTTGAGCAAGCGTGGTGTTATATGCAAATGGTGAAAGTTCAGGAGGAAAAAACTCGCCATATCGATATATATTTCCACGCGCGTCAGTGTACGGCATTTCGTCCATGTGCGCGCGGATGCGAGCGGTCATTTTTTCATATGCATCTTTTTCATACCGTTTGTTGAGAATACAATAGTCACCTTTCTTTATTGAAACACAACCAAAGTGGTGAGAGCCGCCTGTTGACAACCTGCAATATTCTGCATCAGTCAGATTGATGCCGCTTTCATTGCAAAATCGAAGCTCGGTAGAGTTCTCCCCTACCACCATGCTCTCATACGAGCGAGAAAGATTCATCCCCCACATGGAAATATCGTAACAATCCTTATTTAACGGCCCGAACATCCGAAAAAGATAGCGGCAATCCTCTGCGTTGTACACTTCGATACAATCTTTCGCGTTTTTTGAGAAAAAGATATTCGGCCCCGTGCAGTTGGTGACGAATTCACTATATTCTGATTTCGGGATCTGCGTCTTCCAATGCGCTTCGGCTTTCTCCTGAAGTTTCCGATACGCAGCGTACGATCCTAAATCGTAACGCCCGACTTCCTTAATATATTCCTCCCGCGTGAGCTGTTTGTTCCAAGCACAGTACTTCTTATTCTTAAGGTTTGCCGAAGCGAAACAATTTTGGGAATTTTGAGTGTCGCGGCAAAATAAACAATCGAATGATTCTGAAAGTTGGTGGCGCGAGCCGATGCACCGATTTGTTTTATACGAATGCATGGAGTCATACCCAAATTGGCATTGCTCCACTGCGGTGCAGTTAAACATTGATTGGCTGTGTCCGAGGTAATAGCCGTATGCGGAATCTTGGCACTCCAGTGCATTAAAAAGCAGATAGCAGTTTTTTAAATATCCCCCGTCGTGATTGTAGGGAGAGTTTTGCGCGGTCTGCAAATCAATGGAGAGGCCCTCTAGGGGCACTTCGTGCCATAGCTCATTAATTTGCTCGAAAAAAGAGCGGCTGAAATCGTACTCCCGCGCGTATTTCCCCGAATCCCATCCGTCCCCCCACCAGCACATCGGACAATAGACCGTGTAGGGTGCCTCCGGTGGAAAAACCGAGATATTAAATTTTTTGCATAAATCACAAGGACGCTGATACAACGTGATCGGGTTCCAAAAAAGAAGTCGCCGTTGAAACCTACATGTCGGGCAAAACGTCGGTGGTGGCACTTTCAACTTTTCATAAAACTGAAAATCCTCTGCTTCTATTGTGAATTTCTGTTTGCAGTTTTGGCATTTTTGGGTTTCCTGTCGCATGTCGCTTTACACTACCTCTGCCTGGTAACATTGTTCGCAGTAGACTATTTCTTTTCTGTCCGGAGCATAGGTTGTCTCAAATTCGTTAGGGCAAGTTTTATCGAATGAGTGAGATTGATGAACGGTAGCCGTGTTGGCATATACGCCGTTCTTTAAACTTCTACCAGAGCAATCACACGTTCGATGCCATAGCTGATAAGGGTTTCTAAATTTAAAACGTTCTTCAAGCCTGCAATAGAAACAATAATGAGGGATGGGAATCTTCATCCGTTTTAAAAACGTGAGCTCCGCAGGAGTTATGCGGTAATTCCTATTACATTTTTCGCACCCAAGTACTTCGTTTACAATCGTATCACTCACGTCTGTTATAGATTCGGGAAGATCTTCTAATTTTTTAGTTTCTTTCCCTGTAGTGCGCTGGAATATATCTTGCCAAGAAAAACCATGTTGTAGCGCATCTTCTTTTGCAAGCGGAAAATGATCCTGAGCAACACTTTCATTATACCCAAATGGCGATAGCTCCGAAGGGAAGAATTCTCCAAACGCATATACATTCCCCTGCTTATCTTTGTAGGGCATATCACTCATATGTTTCTTGATTTTGGGGATTATATCCTCGTATTCCTCTTTCGAATACTCTTTGTTCAAAATACAATACTTCGCCTTTTTAAGACCTGCACAGCCAAATAAATTTTCTGAAGAATGGCACCCGTCAACATATGCAACTTCGCTGTTTTTCCAAGAATAAATACTAAAAAAACTATGGTATGAATGATCGGGGGTAATACCTTCATAACATTGATTTAATTCCCCTCCTACGCTTAAGTCATAACAATCTTTTGGTGTGTCAGAATTTTCTATCCATTTAGAATCTTCAGGGCGCTGCACATTAAAACAATGTTTCGAATTTTTCCCATTGATAAGGGCATCTCCAGTGCAATTTACGCAGTTACGCATAATTGCAAATCTCCGCGGATACTTATAGAGCATGGGCTCGAATTCTTTTTTTGCACGCATAACGCCTGCCCACGTATTCAGCTTATATTCGCGCAAAATCTTTTCATATTCTTCTTTGGTATATTGCTCGTTTTTAAAACAATAGCGTTTATGTCGCAGACCTACAGACATAAAACAATCTGTGCAATCGCGGCAATCGTAGCAAAATGAGCAGTCTGATAACGAAATGGAGTCATATACATTGCGACACTGATAGCATTTTTGGGTCTGTATTGTGTCGTATAAGTATTCACACTCCCCTATACTGCTCAGCGAATCAACGATGGCTTTACCGTCAATAAGATAATGATCGTACATACAATCTTCAACTTTCCAGCCAATAAAACACATATAACAATTCTTAGCGAATGAAAAATCCTGCGTGTACTCACAATTAACGCTCGCTATGCCATCGTCATTTACCATTGCAAGTGCAGGCACTCGATTATGAAATTCTTTAAATTGCATAAAAAATGGCTTTGCAAAATCGTATTCCTGAGCGTACTGCTTTGGGTCCCAACCGTCTCCCCACCAGCACTTCTGGCAATATACCGGAAAAGGTTTATCTGTTGAATAAAGTGAAATGATAGATTTCTTACATAAATCGCATTTTCTAGAATAAAGATTTATATCGTTCCGCCACGAAAGCCGCCGTTGCTTACGGCACTGCGGGCAAAACGTCGGTGGTGGCACTTTCAGTTTTTCGTAAAACGAAAAATCATCCGGCTCGATGGTAAAGGCTTGCTTGCAATTCTGGCAGATTTTAGCTTGCCCTGATTTATCCTGAGCTTCGTCGAAGGAGCTTGTCGAATGGGTTTCAGAATTTGCCATATAAATTACCGGTAGTGATTGTTTACATCAAGAATCTCAATCTTATCAGGAGCTCTGAAAATAAAAATCGCGCGATACTTGAGATCAACGCGAAAACTCCAGATATGCAGGCTTCTCGGCTCGAGTACTTCAGTATGCAAACTAGGATGAAATGGGCTTTTCTCAAAGCGTCTCCCCTGTTTCTCAAACTTTGAGGTCAATCGCCGTTCTGAAAGATACCGCACAATTTCCGAATGCAACGGAAGAATCTTCATGCATGGTTATGCCTTAGTGAAGTGGGAAGAGCGGTGTAAGCCCTTTTCCAGACTCTTTAAAAATTTCTCATTGTATCGGTTTGTTTTTGAGAATGCAACAATAACCGCCTTTTTGCTCTTCGTGGGTGGCGGCGAAAAAACATCCTCCTCTATCAGGTGACGCACATATTCATATCGAAGTTTCTTCTCAGTGAGCTCCCGATATTCCTTTTTGGAAATAGTTACAGTTCCCATAAGTTTAAGTTAATGCTAACACATTTGTACTGGTAGCACAATATTATACAATTACGGACGGACAAATAACACTGCTCGCCCTTCAAATTCCTCAGGATGAAACTTATTCTCATAATATTTCTGACTGGTAACAGCTTTCGCAATACACAATCTCTGACCGATCCGGCGAGTAGCTGGTTTGGAATTCATTCGGGCAATTTTCAGCTCCATGAAAATGCGCGGCTGTGTTGGCATAAATGCCATTGCCTGACGCTTTTCCCCGACAATCACATTTCCGTTGCCAGAGCTTCAACGGATTCCGCTGCCGAATACGTTCGTAATAGCGGCAATTCGGGCAGAGTCGCGGAAGCGCGACATTAAACTGGCGGTAAAACTGAAGTTCAGCGGGAATAATTCGAAACGCCTTTGTACACGAGTGGTCACAGACACTGGCATGCGCACATGCGATAATCTCCTCGGTAATGGAATCCAGCACATCCGTAATCAAATCAGGCAGATCTCGGGTTTCCTTCGAAACTTTATACTCTTTATCAGAGATATTTTTCCATGCATAGCCGCGCTCTGCCGCACTCTTTTCATTCAACGGAAAATATTCCTGCGCAATGGTTTCGTTGTACGCAAACGGTGAAAGCTCGGCCGCAAAGAATTCACCGAATCTATAGACCAATCCTCTCTTATCAACGTAGGGCGCAACGTTCATGTGCTCGATAAGTTTAGGAAGCAAAGCTTCATATTCCTCACGCGAATATTGTTTGTTTAAAATGCAATACTGCTTATTGCGAAGCCCCACACAACCGAAAAGATAGGCCGAGTTATAACAATTATATGAATAGTACACATCGCGGCAGGAAAATATGTATTTCGAGAAAAATATCCGATTTCCGGGGTAGATGGTGGAGCATTCATACGAATCAAGCGAGCTTTGTCCGAAGTGATCAGTGTCAACACAATCTTTCACCGAGGAATATGAGAGCCAGATATACGCGCAATCTTCCGCCCCGCCGAATACTTCAAAGCAGTAGCGGCAATTTTTCGCTTGCTCCAGGTTGTCCCCCGTTGAATGTACCGAGTGAATGGCCCGCGCAAACCGCCGGGGGTATCTGAGCGATTCTTTCTTAAATTTTTCCCGTATACTCGAGAGCGACTGATAACTTCCTAAATTAAACGCCTTTAGCTTTTCAAAATATTCCTCTTTTGAATATTGGACGTTGAGGATGTTGTAAGACTTGCTGACTAAATTAGTACAACCGAAACAGTCGTGGCAATTCCGGCAATTGAACAGGAACGCGCTGTCATAGCAACCCTCACAATACCGGCTAAAGAAAAGCCGCGAACATTGGATGCAGTCAATGGTTTCGTAGTTGAATTCGCTCTTCGATACCCAATGGGTATCCATGCTTTCCTTGCTGTTGAATATAAAGCTCGAATAGAGAACATTCTCATTAAAGTCACCGCCGACTACGAGATAACAATTTTTATTTCCCTCGGTGATACTGCAATAGTCGCTATTCACGGGGTTGATGTTTAATATCGCGACATCGGGTACAGCTCGCCAGAGCTCTCGCACTTGCGCCATGAACGGCCGCGAGAAATCAATATCTCGGCCGTACGACAGCGGATCCCAGTCATCCCCCCACCACGCTTTGTGATCGTAAATGGTTTCTTTCTTATCGGGTGAAAAAACAGAAAATGATTCTTCCGCGTGGCCCGGCGCATCGCACCTCCGCTTATAAAGCGCGCGCTCGTTACGGAACGCCATGCGGCGCTCTAGACGACATTCACGGCAGAACGTCGGTGGTGGCACTTTTATTTTCTCATAAAACGAAAAATCATCCGGCTCAATAATGAAGTTCTGCTTACAATTTTGGCATATTTTAGCTTGCCCTGAGCTTGTCGAATGGGTTTCAGAATTT
>JAGVPS010000097.1 GCA_020052135.1 Minisyncoccota bacterium | reverse complement strand
TTTTACAAAGTCATCCACCTCATTTTCGTAATAGTCGGCGAGGTATGAGAGATTTTCGGTGAGATTTCCGGTGTTCTCCCCTACTTCAATCATGTTTACGAGAAGCGTAGGAAATATCCGGGTATTTTTTGAGAGATATTTAGAAAGAAATTCTCCACGCCGAATCGTTTCCGCAGATCCTAGAAATTCTTTCCGGTAGACAGGATTGGTGAGCGTTACTGCGGTGATATCCAACGCTTCAGTGATCTTCACACCGCTCTTTAAGAGTAGACCGAACGTGCGCGTGAACGTTGCCATGTTGTAGTTTATGATTGATGTGCCACAGAGAGGCATAAAAAAGAGAATTTTGTTGTATACATAGCGCACGGGCGGGATTTTAAAGAGGAACTTGATGCCGACGATAAGCACAATGGTTCCTATGAATATCCACAGCCCGTAGTTTGTCAGGGCGTCAGAAACTGCGATGAGTATTCGCGTGGTGAGCGGCAGCTGGATTTTCGCACTTTGAAAGAGCGGCAGAATTTTTGGAAATACGAACACAACCATGGTGACCGCAATAATGATAGTCGCAATCAAAATAATGATCGGATATACGAGCGCGCCTTTTACTTTCTTCCGGAGCATATCTTTCTTATGGAGCTCATCACCGAGATACAGGAGGTTCTCTGGTAACGTGCCGCTCGATTCCGCAACGCGGATGACGTTAATAAACAGATCGCCGAACACGCTCCTAAATTTATCTAAGGAAGCAGAGAGGAACACTCCGCGGTTTGAGTCGTCCATGAGACTCGCTAAAATCTTTTTCATGGATTTTGACTTCGCTTGATTTGCCATGAGCTTCAAGCTGTTTACCAAAGAAATGCCTGAGCGAAGCGCAAGCGCCATATTCTTTGTGAAAAGAATTTTCTCCTGAAGTGGCACACGAAGGAATACGTTGGTTTTCATTGTATAGTGCGTATTTGGAAATATCTTTTTGTCCTATGCCCTATTCGCTCAACCCCACACCCTAATTCCTCATTCATGGAACACCCTCAGCACTTCCTCAATTGTTGTGAGTCCCGCACGCGCTTTCTCCAAACCGTCTTGGAGCATAGTAATCATGCCGTTTTTAATGGCTACGTCTCGAACCTCTTTTGAATTCGCGCGTTTCATAATAAGTTCACGAATTTCATCGGTGATTTCCAAAACCTCGTGGATGCCGATGCGTCCCTTAAAGCCGGACATATCACACTTCTTACAGCCGATGCCAACAGAAAAATTCTGGCTTCCTTTCAAAAATTCTGCAGGCGCGAAACCCTTCAAGCTTTCAAGCTGGCCCTCGGAAAGCTCCCGTTCCACCTTACAATCAGGGCAGAGCGTTCGCACCAAGCGTTGTCCGATTGCCACATTCACGGTTGAGGTGATGAGGAACGGCTCCACTCCCATGTCAAGAAGCCGGGGCAGTGTCGTCGCCGCATCGTTTGTGTGCAATGTGGAGAGCACTAAGTGGCCGGTCATAGCCGCGTTTACGGCAATAGAAGCAGTTTCATTGTCTCGGATTTCACCGACCATAATAATGTTCGGGTCTTGCCGGAGAATAAACCGAAGCCCCTGCGCGAACGTAAGTCCCGTATGTGGATTCACCTGTATCTGGTCAATACCCTGGATGGAGTACTCGATAGGGTCCTCAACCGTAATAATGGAGACATCCTTAGTATTCAATTTTTTTAAAATGGCGTAGAGCGAAGTAGTTTTACCGGATCCCGTGGGACCAGTTGCGAGAATGAGACCGTAGGGCTTTTTCATCGCGCGGTTCACTTTTTCGAGATTGAATTTAGAGTAACCGAGTGATTCAAGCGATAGTTCTTCCGAAGCTCCTGCCAAAAGCCGCATCACACAGTTTTCCCCGTAATAGGTTGGGGCGATTGAAACGCGCACATCAATAAATTGGTTATGTCCGGCAATCGCTATCTTAAACCGACCGTCTTGAGCTGCGGCATGTTCATCGGTACGAAGCGCAGAGAGGATTTTAATGCGGGTAATAATTTCCGAGTGTAATTCCTTCGGAATAATGAAGTTGTCGTGGAGCACGCCGTCAATTCTAAAACGCACACGTATTTCTTTATCCTCAGGGTCTATATGCACGTCCGATGCCCGAAGCTCATAGGCGCTTGAAATAAGGTTGTCCACAAGCCGAATAATGGAGATTTGATTCGCGCTTCCCTCAAGCGCTTTAGTTACGCCCTCTGCGCTGTCTGCGTGCGTATGCTTCTCTTCGGGTTCTTTGGTTGTATCTGTATTTCTTGGCATAGGGTAAATCCCTGCCTACCGGCAGACAGGGCTCATAACGCTAATTACTGGTCGCCTGCTTGCCCGTCCGTAGTCTCGGCAGAGGCGGGTCGCTTCGCATACGAAAGCTGAATCTCTTGGTGATCCTTCATAACAAGTTCTCCAAGCTCCATATTCGGTGTCCCGTCTACAATCATCATAAGGTCGTATCCTTCGCGGTCAATTGTTTTACCCCAGACCGTGAAGAAGTCCTTCAGCATGAAGGACGCGTTCGGGCGTGTGGATTCGAGATGAATCGTGCCGTTCCCATCGTGTGTATGGAGCTCTGCGGTGCAATTGGGAATAATGCCTAGCTCTGCCGGTACCAGTTCATTTACGCCATCAACTGAAATCCTAAGGAGGGGGTGGATATGCGTTTGCAATCGTGCGGTCGCTTCATTAATACATTCAATTCCTGCCTCATTCCATTGCTTAGCAAGCACACTTTTTGGATTAGTGAACCGGGAAAGGATAAAAAGAGCGATAAGGAGAACCACTACAATGGCGCCAATAACCCATCCGGATTTGTTTTTGTTCATGGTTTCAATTATATACCAAAATTTGAAAAATGACAGAATTCAGGCTATATTTACCGCTACATAGCAACATTGTTTCTGGAGCTGCCGGGTCATCTAATCGGTAGGATACATGACTCTGAATCATGTCATCTAGGTTCGAGCCCTAGCCCGGCAGCTCCGGACGGAATGATTCGAATTGAAATTTCCTGCTTGCCCGTCCGTAGTTATACGAAGGAGGGTCCCGCAGCCAACTCGTGCTAGTTTATCCCGCTCGAGATACATAGCGCAACCAAATTCAATTTAAATAGAATGAAAGAAGCAAAGTCAGAAAATGCTGTGGGCAAATGGATATATGTCTCCCGAACATTAGAGATTCTGCAATTTGTTTCTATTATCGGGGGTCTAGTCTTTGGTGGAATTCAATTAGGAAATATTGCGCATAACCAAGCCAAAGACCAATCTCTGCAGGAGATTCAATTTTTGAGAGAGTTCAAGAAAGAGCTGACAACCGGTGTTAATGGTCAAATATACGACAGTATAGTGAGGGGTGAGAAAATCTTGAAACTGAGTGGTGGAAAATTTTCCGATGAGGAGTTAAAGGAGTATATCTCGCTCTTCAATCAATTAAGTCTAGTTGCCGGAAGAAAGTTTATTAATGGTGACATAGTCTATTCATTCTTTTATTTTTATATTGCCAATACTTTCGAAAATAAAGAGGTTCAGGCATATCTTCAGATTTTGAGGAAAAATTCTCCTAATCGCTACAGCGGACTAAATGGACTCTATAAGTATATAAAAGATTATCAAACATATCTCGAACAGAAAACACCATAAATAGAAGTAGCAAACTAGAGCCGCGCGAGACGCGTTGAAAAATCATTTATATTTATGCATAAAAACCAACATCCATCAGATAGTAAAACTCAACTAGAAATTGAGAAGTTTATTTTGAAAAAACTCAAACTTGAGAGCGGTAAACATACTTCCCTAAAGAAGGGCGCATATGTTGATATAGATGGCAAAAATCGTGCAGGCTATTATGAGGTTTATGCTCACACTGGCAAGTTAAAACCGGCTCAATTGTATAAAGTAATGAACGATGCAATAAAGCTTTTTCTTGCAGCTCGAAATAATAAGAAAAGGAATAAAGTCATTATATTCACTGATAGAATTGCAGAAAAACAGTTCACTGGCTTGTCATGGCGAGCTATCGCACTTCGAGAATTAGGAATTAAAACAATCACTTTTAATAAATTATCAAAACTATTGATTAGAAAATTAAAGAGAGACCGTGCTCTACAAGCAAGAATTTTGATTAGATAGTAGACGCTCAAGTTGCGTCGATCTGATATAGTAAAACTACTTAAAAAAGCCTTACTGGGCTAAGCTGTTAGTAGGTTCTCCTTCGGCAAGCTCAGGATAAATAGCTCGTGACGGCCAGCTCCGGACGGAATGAGAAAATCAACACAAATTCACTAGATTTGTGTTATACTATATAGAGTATGCTTAGCGAATACATCTCTAAAAAATTAAAAGGGGCTCGGTATAAAATCCTAAAAAACGGAACGTATTTTGGGCATATTCCAAGCCTTCGTGGTGTATGGGCAAATGCGAAAACACTGGAGGGTTGCCGCAGAGAATTGCAAGAAGTATTGGAAGATTGGCTGTTACTCAAAATAAGCAATCGGGAACGTGTACCAGGTTTTTCGATCAAGACCGATCGCCGCGAACTTGTAAAGAATGCCTAAGAATATTTCTTGGAGGAGGCTTATACAAAAATTCCGTCGCCTCGGATTTGATGGCCCCTATTCAGGAGGCCGTCATTTGTTTATGACAAAAGGAGAACTCAAGGTTCGTATTCCCAATCCTCATCGGGACGATATTTCAAAACATCTTGTTGCCGAGATTCTACGACAAGCCGGAATTACAAACGACGAATGGGAGAATTTCTGATAAGGTATTTTTCCTCTTGGGAAAATATAGTTATTTTCTAGAAAAAATATGTGCTCGAGATGTGTCGATCTGGTATACTAAAACTACTTAAAAAAGCCTTACTGGGCTAAGCTGTTAGTAGGTTCTCCTTCGGCAAGCTCAGGATAAATAGCTCGTGACGGCCTAGCTCGTAAGTTTAGTATAATAAAAAATGACCACGCAAAAACATATTGTGATTTTCTCTCATGGCTTTGGAGTTGAAAAAGATTCTCTGGGTCTATTTACTGATATTGCTAAAATGCTTTCTTCCCACAACATCGAATCTATCATGTTTGACTATAATGAAATCAACCCAGAGACAAAAGAGGTTTTTGTCAAACCGTTTAGTGAACAAACTAAGATACTACAGTCAGTTATTGATAAAACATGTGAAAAAAATCCAAATTCCATTATTGATATAGTTGCGCACTCTCAAGGTTCAATTATGGTGGCGCAAGCAAAACTGCAGGGAATCCGAAAAGTAATATCGATGTCACCCTTTTTCCACACAGACATACACGCGGTCCTAGAAAGACAAAAAAAGTTTTCAGCAAGTCAAATAGATTTTAATGGAACATCTAGGCGGGTACGAAGTGACGGGACTGTAAGCGTCGTTCCGTCCAGTTATTGGCAAGAACGTTTTACTACTGATATCTATACATTATATAACGACCTAGCCTTACATGTGGAGTTAACAATTATTCGTGCGGGTGAAGATAAAATAATGGAAGGACCGGATCTCTTAAAAATTTTTAATACATATATTATCAGTGTTCATGGAGATCATGATTTCAAACAGGAGAACAGAAAAAGTTTAATTAGTGTTATTGAGGCTGTTATTTCAAACAGTAGATCTAAGTAAATTATACTGGTAACAAACGGCATAAAAGAAATCATTGCCATTTTGCCTCTTTCGGATT
>JAGVPS010000010.1 GCA_020052135.1 Minisyncoccota bacterium | reverse complement strand
GTTCCGGTTTTGGTCGTTACCCCATGCTCCGCCAAAAAGTCCGCAAGAGATTTGTAGGTGTGCGTCCCTTTGGTGTATTCCTCGTATGCGCGGGCGATGACGCGGGAGTGGGTAGGGTGCGGCTCGATATTGCGCGTCTTCAGATTATTCACATAGCCAAAGGGGGCTTTGGTCAGCCATTCTCCTTTGCGGAGTTTTTGGCGGATACCGCGCTTCACATTTTCAACCAGGTTATCCGAGAAATACTTGCTTTGACCGAACGCCACTTGGAGCATGAACTTCCCTTGCGGCGTTGGCTCAAACCAAAACTGCGGAAAGCGCAAAGAAGAAATCTTGCCGGTGTCCACGAGATAAATTATTTTTCCGCCATCAACGGAATTTCGCGCAAGACGATCCGGATGCCAACAGATAACGCCTATTGGCTCTCTGTACGCTTCAATACATAACACCATCTCGTTAAAAACTTCACGTCCCGGACTCTTTGCGCTTTTCGCTTCTGTGTATTCGCGCAGAATACACAGATTTTCTCTACGCGCATATTCTCGCAATTCAAAAAGTTGTGCCTCAATAGACATTACTTGCTTATCGTCGTCCTCGGTGGATTTCCGAGCGTAGAGAAAATATTTTGGTTTGAGATCGTTCATTTTTCTTTTGGCGAACTCTGGGATTTTACGGCCAAAACAAAAGCGGATTTTGCCCTGCGGAGCGCGGCGAGCGGCGTCCGCGAGCCGCGCGGAGCAGACGAAGTTTCTATCAGTAGTCCCAAGGGGAATCGAACCCCTGTTTGCCCCGTGAAAGGGGGCTGTCCTAGCCGCTAGACGATGGGACCGTCATTTATACTGGTCAAAAGCTCAACCCTAGCTTTTGCCGTTCTCTTCAAAAAGTTTTCTCTCTTCCGCTCCGCAGTTCTATCGATGAATTTTTCGATATATATAACCTGTAGCGGCCGGTACGCCTTTGTTGATCTTACTTCTCCAGCGTTATACTCGGCAAGCCTACGCACTACATTTTCCGTACTGCCAATATAGTGCCAATTCTTTTTGAAACTCTTCAAAATATAGAGACAATACATACGAGCCGTGTCCTCCGAAGGAGAATCCGCCTCTGGCGGAAAAGGGGGCTGTCTCCTCTTAAGGAGGACCCCGCCTTCTTTCTTATATCCTATAATAGTGCGGCGGGGCTAGCCGCTACCTGCCTACCGGCAGGCAGGGACGATGGGACCCCTACTTCGCTCTGGTATAACACCAGAGCTTCGAAGGGCAAGCGCGTGAGAATACGCATACTTGTCCTTCCGAAGCTCGGATGCCGTCCGAGCGTAGGAGGAGACGATGGGACCAGGCGCTGTGGATATACAAGCTTTCCTATCAGCGCTATAATAATACTGAAAATTACCAAAATGTCTAACAAAACAACACTCATGGTTCTCGGTATTATTATCGCGCTCATTGTCGTCGGAGGCATTATCTATTACTCGCAAAGTCAAACAGGAAGTGATGCGGCTGGTTCCGACGAAGCCACGCTTCAAGAATTAAATGATTTAATCGAAGAAGGAAGCGGCATCCCGGATATCTCGACACCATCAGCAAATCCGCTGGACTCGGTCGCGCCGAGCGGAAATCCTATAGAAAAAGCTAATCCATTTACCAATGACTATGCGAATCCTTTTGAGTAGAAGTCTGCCGGTTGCGGTAGCCATCTTTGTATTTGCCGTGTCACTTGCCGCCGCGCAAACTCCTTCGATATTCGACATAGAATTCCCGATTGCCGAACTCGGCAATTGTGCCGATAAAACCACGTGCAAGGCTTACTGCAACGAACCAGCGAACGAAAACGCGTGTGATGCATTTGCCAGGAAGTTCGGCATCGGTAGCCACGACTCAGGAGAGGATGATAAAATCGCCGCCACTGAAAAAGACGGTGGCCCCGATGGCGTGTGCGGCACGTCACCTGATCCGGTTGCCGCATGCGGCTCCTTCTGCAACGAACAGGCGAATATGGAAACCTGCATCGCCTACGGTGAGAAGCACAACCTCTTTCCCAAAGAAGAACTCGCAGAAGTGAGAAAGGTTCGGGATGCGCTCCGGGGCGGAGCCACACTTCCCGCAGGATGCACGAACGCTGAAAGCTGCAAACAAACATGCGACAATCCCCCTTCACTCGAAGTAGCCAAACAATGCTTTGCCTTTGCTGAAAAAGCCGGGCTCCTTCCTAAGGACGTAAACCGCGCACAGGTTGAAAAAGCATTTGAGGCAATACAGTCCGGGAAAACTCCATTCAAGTCACTCAAAGATTTCCAAAAATGCGAACGGCCCGAAGATGACGCCACGCTCCAGGCGTGCGTGAACTTCGGCATCGAGAGCGGACTTATCCCCGAGAAGGAAGCTGAGCTCCTCCGTAAAACCGGCGGCAAGGGTCCGGGCGGCTGTTTCGGCAAAGCGTGCGAAACCTACTGCGATGATCCATCTCACGAAGACGAATGCGTTCGGTTTGCCGAGGAGTACGATCTGATCTCTCCAGAAGATAAAGCGCAGATGCAGGAGGGCATGCAAAAGATGCAAGAGGGTCTCACTCAAGCTCCGCCAGAAGTGCGCGAATGCCTAACAACAACCGTTGGCAGTGAAGTGCTCGATCAAATTGCCGCAGGAACCAAGCGGCTATCGCGGGATTTGGGAGAAAAAATGAAATCCTGCTTTGAAACATTCTTTAAAAACCGGGACGATGCTCGCGGACAAAGCATGGGACCTGCTTTTCCTCCTGAAGTTAAAGCATGTTTAGTTGAGCGCCTGGGGCCGGATTTCATGGATCGAATGCAGAGTGGGCCAACGCCCGAGATGGAAGAACAAATGCGCCCCTGTTTCGAAATGCAGGGAAAGAATGGATCTGACGGACCTGGCATGATGCCTCAAAACCAGGGCTTTATGCCAAACGCTCCGATGCCCTTCCCGCAAGGGAAGCCGCCTGTTAATTGCGGCAGTCCCGAAGAATGCAAAAAAGTATTCGAGCAGTTCGGTCCTAAAAACGGCGTCCCAGGATTCCCCGGAGAATTTCCGCCCAGCCCAAACGGAAACCCTGGTTCTCCCGATGAATTCCAGAAAGAGTTTAATACGCAATTCGAAGAGCAATATAAACAGCAATACCAGCAAGAGTTCGAGAAGCAGTTCAACGGTCAATTCCCAGGAGGTCCCACACCGGGCATGATGCCTTATCCCGGAGGACCGGGACCCGGGATGGAACCGTATCAGACCTTCGGCCCACAAGACGGATCCGCGCCGCTCCCGGGCATGCCTTACCCGTATCCGACTGACCCCGCAAACCAGTATCAAAACTATGCACCCCAGGGCGCACCGATGCCGTTTCCGGAGGGAGCTCCTTACCCGAGCGAAGAGCAGTATCCATCGGGAGGCAATGGAAGCTATCCCTATCCGCCGATGAACTCCGATGTACCGCCGCCAAGCGGTGACTTCCAAGGACCGCCTCCCGGCGGCGACTATCAAGCACCACCTCCAGGCGATGCGCCTCCGCCGACCTCGTACATCAATCCTCCTTCATTCCTCGGATTTTTCGTACAGCTCATCTTCGGTATTCGGTGATGAACTAAAACACCCCCGCGCTGCGGGGGTGTTTTTTTGTTTCAGCTACTGTCCCCTCTTCCTCATTGCGGCGCGCACTCGCTCTTCGGCAATCGCGAGCGCCACAGCGCGCGGGTTTTCTCCTGACTGTATGCTCTTCGCAAGCACGCGCTTCGTTGCCGCTACGATTTTTCGCTTCACAATTTCGAACATCCGCTTCGGGTTATAGCCGCGGTACTCTGCGTACGAAGAAATGACTCCTCCTGCGTTTGCCACAAAATCAGGAACGATGAGTATTCCTTTTCGACTCAATTCTTCTTCTATGGGTTCGCGCATGGGAATATTACCCGCTTCAATAATAATTTTTGCTTTAATCACGTCCTTATTTGAAGCATTGATAACATCCGTAACCGAAGCAGGAATTAAGATATCTACCGGCACTTTCCAAAAGTCTTCACTCTTTAGAATTTTTCCGCGGGCGTAGTGAGATAGTGGCTTCCGATCGCGAATGATTGCTTTAAGTTCTGCGCTATCAAAGCCGTTTTCGGCAAATACCGCCCCATCCCGATCCGCAAGGAGTACTACTTTTGCCCCTATAGCGGTGAGGTATTCATAGGCAAACGTGCCAACATTTCCAAATCCGTGAATAGCGACGCGCGCGCCTTTTATATCCATGCCATATATTTCAGCGGCTACGCGCGTCGATTCCGCCACACCAAAGCCCGTGCTTCCGAATTCATGAGGAATGCCACACTTCTCCCCCTTCTCGCCAAACGCAGCCATGCAATAGTTCGCGGGTTTCCCCGTAGCTGTTTTCCAATTGCCTGTTGCTTCTACAAACCACTGCATTTCTCGCTCGCCCGTGTTTACATCTGGCCCCGCTATATATTTCTTCGGCGTAAGGAGTTTTATGGCGCGCGCGAACGACTGCATAATCACCTTCTTATCAAACTCTCCCGCGGGCATGAGGATCCCTGCCTTAGCACCCCCGAACGGAATGTCCGCGAGCGCGTTTTTCCAGGTCATGGTTCGCGCAAGCCGAAACACCTCTTCCTCAGTTATATTAGGCGTCATGCGGATGCCTCCCTTACCCGGACCACGCGCGGTATTATCGATAACTAAAATCCCCCGCATCCCCGTTTTAGGATCGTATACTTTTACGATGTGTTCTGGCCCCCACTCGTCAACAAACTTAAAATCATTCATAAATGAATATTCTATTTCTTATCACAGATGCAATGCGGGTACTCGGTGTCGTAAAATTCAAGTAACGTATGTATAGTGAGATTCCATAATACCACTTCGCGCATACGGATACTACTTTGACGTTGGCGGTTTTGCCATGTTATAACCATAGCAGTTCGCCCACTTACTGCACTAGGAGGATCATAGTGTTCCTCAATGTACTTCTGCTCATCGCCATATTCCTTTTCTCCTTCTATTCCGGCGCCAATGCCACCGATCTGTACCTCTAGCCCAACTCTTGGGATTTGTCGGGCTCTCGTGTGGCGCGATAGTGCTCTTCCGAGCCATGAGGGCGTCACGTCCCCAGCTCACGCCGATCAAGGAGTCACGGCTCCCCCTCGGCCTGCGCTGCAAAGTTATGGCTGTGGTGAAGCAACTCCCCGATGGGTCGTTCGTTCTGTTTTGCCGCTTGCTGTCGAATCCCGCGGAATACTGCCTCGTCCAGAGCGACATCGAGGAAGTGGAGGCGGGTGAGCACCTTAAGGTGCAGAGGGGCGTGGACATCGTCTGGCGGAAGCGCCTCTGCCCCATGGCGCCCGAGCCATCGTCATCTCGTGCATTGCCCACGTAGCCAAACTACGGGGCATTTTTTTATCCTTGAAATCTGATGCTTTTCTCTAGAGTGTTTATGCTGAGCAATCCGCCAGTCGGCGGAGAGCCGAAGCGTGTCCCCGCCAGGAATTGTCCTCCGAAGGAGGATCCTCCTTCGGAGGAAACCCTCTACTTTGTGTCTCCGGGAGGATTCGAACCTCCAACGACTGCTTCGAAGGCAGTAATGATATCCATTTCACCACAGAGACAACATCCTCAAATATACCCCTTAAACCCCCTATCTGCAACCCCAAAAAGTGAGCATTTTCAAGCGTTTTCGGCCTTTTGACTTGGCCCCCACACCAATTGAAGATTAAGTACCTTTCTCATTAAAGCATGAATATCTGGCTATTCTACGCTATAGGCAATATCCTAAAAACCATTGAAAAATAAGGGTTATTTCGATCTCCGATTGGTGTGGGGGTTGACTTCTTGCCTCCAATCGGCTAGTATGGAGGTACAACTGAATAGTAATGGTCGCAATATGTTATATCCCCGAAAGGGGTTTTTTTGTTAGCCAGGGAGCATCCTCGCTACTTGAGCGAAGTACAACCTCCCCGGAAACCTCAAATATATGCCTATTAAACTCACTGCGCTTGGCCTCCTCTTCAATATCTTCCAATTAGCTATTGCAGCGGCGCCCAGCGAGCCCATTAGCGCGTCTATGGAGCGAGCGACGGAGATCACTTCGGTCATTGCCGAGGGAGTGAGCTCCGCGGAAGTGATTCGTACCACTATTACCGCATATTCCTCTGATCCAGCTCAGACGGACGAAACACCATGCATTTCGGCAAGCGGTTACGACATCTGTAAGAATCCTGAGAAGAAAAACGTGATCGCCGCGAACTTCCTTAAAATAGGAACAAAGGTGATAATTCCGGATCTCTTTGGTGATAAGGTGTTCACCGTTGAAGACCGGATGCACGAGCGCTTTAGTGACCGCGTAGATATCCTCTTCCCGGATCGCGCAACTGCCAAAAACTTTGGCAAGCGCACCGCAAAAATTGTTATCTACGAAAGCTAATATTCTTTAGAGCAAAAATCCCTCCGCCAACTGGCGGGGGGATTTTTGGTTATTTAAAGTAATAAAGTCAGATAGCTCGTGAGAAGAGCACCGCCTAGAAAACAGAAACAGCACAGCCGCATCTGTGTAAATACTCTATTAAGAAATAGCACCACTTGAAACTAAGATGTATTGGTTTAAGAGAAGAATCAATACAATAACTGTGAGAATAGCTAAGCCGTTTACGATGAGCGGCGTATGCTGTCTTTTCATATTAAACGTAAGCTTGAAAATAAGCACAAAGCTTACGAGCATCGCAAGGATGAAGTAAAGATAGGTTGTTAAAATATGCGGACGCGTAAGGAGCCACTTCAACATGCTTGTTTTCGTATTTGATACGTCTTCAAAAATATTTCCTGCCTCTTCCCCAAGAACCACCGACGATTCATTAATAGCTATCGGAGATGGCGGAGATATTTCTGAAACGAAAACGTCGAGGGTACTGGCTGAAAAAGGCGAAGAAGACGTGAAAGAAGTTTTTGCAGAAGCCGATAGATTTGGACGTCCAAAAAATTGGACAATGAAAATGGCTGATCTATTTTTATATGTTCCCTGTGCAATACCAATCCCGACTTCAGTGAATTGATTATTTAAAATATTTTTGCGATGACTCAATGACTGCATCCAGGCATACATCACGTCGGTTGAGTCTACAAAATCCACCGCCAGGTTTTCTCCTGCGAACAAGAATGCATATCCTCCCTCAGAGAACCATTGCCAAGGCGTTTTGCCCTCCGGCGTGGTGTGCGAAAAATAGCCACGCTCCGCCATATCATTCGCCTTACGCTGTGCCGCCTTCTCGAGTATGGAACTTCTCACGAGAGCACTTCTGCTGTTTTCTGTGCGCTTCACGTTCGTACTTTCAATAAGAACGCTTTCAAGGATCGAGGCGAAGTAGGGTGAGCGAGACACAAGTGACACATGAACCAGTAAAAGGGATTGAATCCCTAACACAACCGCAAACAAAACAAACATCGCCTTTCGTTGAAGCAGGTGGGGTTGATAATCATTCTCCTTGCGAGGAAACAGATATCGTGTAATGAGACGCTTCATAGAGGGAGTATACATCAAAAAAAAGTCGCGTCTATATAATAAGACGCGACCTTTTTCTTATGCTTACGGCAACAGGGGCATCACCGAGTTAAGACTTGGGCACACGGTCATATCAATCCAACGCCTTGTGGTCTTATATACGTAGCCAGTAGAAGTTTTTTCAGTTAACAGTCCATGGGATACCCACGGGCGCAACACCTCCTCCCAATTCTTTATTTGGAACTTGTTCACCGCAGCAATAGTAAGCGGTCCGTAAAATCCAGTTACCGGAAGATTTTCTCCCTCATAAATATTAAAGAACTCTTGGAGCCTTCTCACATCTACCGCATCATTGTTTCTGCCAAATCCAATATATGAGTTAAGTGTTGTGCCACAAAAAGCAGCGGTGCTGACGCCAAGCACCTCTCCCGTAGATGCACCACCG
>JAGVPS010000081.1 GCA_020052135.1 Minisyncoccota bacterium | reverse complement strand
ACTAAAGAGGGTCTTGAAGTACGACGAAAGGATGGCCTTGAATACGGACATACCTTTGCGAATCGTCTCTTTGCTCGTACGGCGGCAACCGACATAAAACTAGGCCGCAAAATACTCCTCAAAGAGGGTGAGATTATTGATCGAAAAATGGCGAATGAAATTGACGCTGAAAAGAACATAGAGGTAGTCAAGATTCGTTCGCCCATCACCTGTAAAACTCTTTATGGCGCCTGCTCGCAGTGCTACGGATTTGATCTTGGCAATAACAAGCCGATTCGCATTGGTGAGGCGATTGGCGTGGTGGCGGCGCAATCCATCGGGGAGCCAGGCACTCAGCTTACTATGCGCACGTTCCATATCGGAGGTGTCGCCGGAGCTGACATTACGCATGGTCTTCCCCGCGTGGAAGAAATCTTTGAAGCCCGTTCACCAAAAGGAAAAGCATCGCTTGCGGAAGAAAATGGCGTAGTGAGCACTATCGAAGAAAAAGGATTGATTAAAGTACTTCATATCACTTCTAAGACCAAGCTTAAAAAAGATAAAGTTATTGAGTATGCGGTTCCGCGATCATCGTGGATATACGTGAAGGTAGGAGATGTCGTGTCTCGCGGAGATCAGCTTTCGGAAGGCCCGTTGGACCTTCGGGAGCTTTTCCGGCTAAAAGGCGTGCGCGAAATAGAGCGATACGTGTTGAATGAAGTGCAAAAGATTTATGTTTCTGAAGGAGCGAATATCAATAACAAGCACATCGAGGTCATTGTTCGACAGATGTTTTCCCGCGTGCGCATCATTGAGCAGGGAGATAGCGACTTTGTCCGGGGCGATATTGTAGAAAAATCAGTTTTTCTCGAAACAAATCGCGCGATCAAAACCGCGCTTAAAGCTCCGGCAAAAGCCCAGCAGGTCTTTATGGGGATTACAAAAGTCGCTCTTTCCACCGAGAGCTTTCTCTCGGCAGCATCTTTCCAAGAAACCGGCCGAGTGCTCATCAGTGCGGCAGTTGAAGGGAAGGTGGATAAGCTCAAGGGACTTAAAGAGAATGTCATTATCGGCCGCTTAATTCCTGCGGGTACGGGGTATTTCGCTCGCACACGAGGCGATGTGCAGGGTACGTCGGATGATGACACGCTCGGTGTCGATGAGCAAAAAACCGCAGAGGCAGAGGCGGATGAATAGGAGCTTACCCCATGAGAAACCGGACTCACGTTTCGTTTCTTTAGAGATGAATTTCGAGCTGGACTTGCCTTCGCAAAGGCGTGCGTGGTAATCTGATCTCACTTTTTATATGGCCGAAAAATCCATTCAAACCGATCAAACCGAAGTTAGGGAATACGAGGTGTCTTCCGTAGCTATGAGCGAGACCATCCTTCAGGATGTTCGTACGGTACTTGAAGAAGCTCGCGCTCTAATTACCGAGGAGGGAAAGACGGTAGCAATTCGATTTGCCTACCCGATTAAAAAGCAAACATCAGGTTTTTTTGGATTTATAAAATTTTCCGCTCATCCAGAAACCATCGCCACCATAGAAAAAAACCTCAGAGTTATTCCGCAGATGCTCCGTTTTCTTATAGTGACGCCTCCGCCTGCGCGAGCAATTGAGAGTGATCGCCGCTCTGCGATGCGCTCTCCGGCTCCGCAAAAACCAGATAACCCAGAAGCTCCTGCGCTCACCAATGAAGCGCTTGAGCAGAAGATTGAGGAAATCTTGAAGTAATCGTGATTTGTATTTTATTCGTATCATTAGTACCATTTGTATATTAGTATCGTGTAGCGTAAGCGTATGAATCTAAACAAAGTATTTCTCATCGGCAGGCTTACGGTAGACCCGCAACTTCGTTCAACGGCTGGCGGTCAGCCGGTAGCGTCGTTTGGTTTGGCAACCAATCGTGTGTGGACCGATAAGGCTGGCGCAAAACAAGAAAGCGTTGAGTTTCATAACATTGTGGTGTGGGGACGCCAGGCAGAAATAGCATCAAAATTCCTCATTAAAGGAAGCCTCGCCCTTATCGAGGGAAGACTTCAAACGCGGGCATGGGACGACAAACAGGGACAGAAGCGACGCACCACTGAAATTATCGCTGAGCGGATACAGCTGGGGCCTCGGCCAGGAGGTGGGGGAGGGAGCTTTGCCAAACCGACTCCTATGAGCGAACCATCTGCCTCAGGGCCAGCCCTGGAAGAAATTCCGACTATTACTGTTGATGAAGAGATAAAATCAGACGATCTGCCGTTTTAAATTAAAAATGCAAATATTAAAATGAAAAATGACATTGTAAAATTTAAAATTTTTGCGAAGCAAACTACCGCAACTTTACATTTTGATTTTTACACTTTACATTATTGTCTATGACCCAATGCTACTTTTGTTCCCAAAACATGCCTGAGGTAGATTATAAGGAAATTGATCTCTTGCGCCGGTTTGTGTCCGGTCAGGCAAAAATTGTAGATCCGCGCTATACCGGCGTTTGCCGGAAACATCAACGGAGTCTCGCGACAGCAATTAAACGAGCCCGCTTTTTGGGATTACTTCCGTTTGTGCGAAGATAAATAGTAACTAGTAACCGGTAATTAGTAATTGGATATATAATTTCAGTCTAATTACTAGTTACGAATTACTAATTACTCTTTCTATGGACTTCGACCAATCCCTTTTCCAATCTATACACGCGCTCGCATACCGCTCGAGTATTGTAGACGGCATTGCTATTTTTGCCGCGCGTTTCTTGCCGTGGGTGCTCATCGGTGCATTCATACTCCGTCTCGTATTCGAAAAAAATTGGCGCGTGCGCTTTTACGATTTTTCGCTGGCATTTCTTTCGGTAATCCTTGCGCGCGGCATCGTGAGCGAGATCATTCGATTTTTCTACTATCATCCTCGTCCACCCATTGCCCTTTCCATTCAACCGTTAATTCCCGTACCGGGCTCTCCCGCGTTTCCTTCTGGCCATGCAACGGTTTTTTTCGCGCTTGCAATGGTTTTGTTCTTTATATCCCGCAGGTGGGGCATATGGTTCTTTATCTCTGCGGTTTTAATGGGGGTCGCGCGAGTGTTTGTCGGCGTGCATTGGCCGCTCGATATTGTGGGCGGCGCGGTCATCGGAATTGTCTGCGCGCTTATTATGAGAAAACTTCTTCCTCCTCTCGAACGTTATAAGGAGCATGTCGGATAGGGTGGGTATTACCATCATCCTCTTAGGCCGCGTGCAGGGCGTTATGCTCCGGCGCGGAATAAAGACGAGAGCAGATGCCCTCGGTCTTTCGGGGTTTGCTGAAAACAAGGAGGATGGCACGGTTCGTATCGTGGCCGAGGGGCCGCGCGAACGAGTACAGAAACTTCTCAACTGGTGTTATAAGGGAACCAATCTTGCGAATGTCCAGGGTCTCGAGTTTCGCTGGGAAGCGCCGTATCTTTCTCGTGCCGGCTTTTCCATCATCCGCAGAGGCACTTATATTGCCGACAAATTCGCAGCGTTAAAAAACCTTTCCAAAGGAATACACGGAATGTCACCCGTGACGCTCATATTGCCAAAACATGTGGCGGTGATTCCGGATGGTAATCGGCGGTGGGCAAAAGAAAGAAACTTACCGACGTTTCAGGGGCATAAAAAAGGCGTTGAAAATAGCATTAATCTTTTTAATGAGGCGCAGAGACTCGGAATACCTTATTTTACGTGGTGGGGTTTTTCCACTGAGAATTGGAATCGATCGAATCAAGAAATAAAATTTTTGATGCAGATTTTCAAAAATTATTTAGAAAAGTTAAAGAAAAAGCTTCGCGAGGAAGAAATCCACTTCCGCCATTTTGGCAGGCGCGACAGATTGCCAAAGCCGGTGATTTTGCTCCTCTCGGAACTAGAAAAATTGACCGATGGTTTTTCAAAAGCCAATCTAGGGTTAGCGCTCGACTATGGAGGTAGGGATGAAATTCTTCGCGCGATAAAGAAGATGGAAATGGACAAAACGTCTATTTCTAAGGAAAGTTTTGAACACGCTCTTGATACGGGAGGATTCCCTGACCCGGATTTAATCATTCGCACGAGCGGGGAACAACGGCTTTCCGGCTTTATGCCGTGGCAGGGCACGTATGCAGAACTTTACTTTGCCAAAGAAAACTTCCCCGCATTCGGCGTGCCGGAGTTTCAAGCAGCGCTCGCGGATTTTGGTAAACGCAAGAGGAATTTTGGAAAATAGTAATTGATAATCGGTAACTGGTAATTAGATCATTGTTCCTTTTTCTAATTACAAATTACTAGTTACTAATTACTGAATAAATCTTTTTCCGACAACTCCCCAATCAATCGCTTGTATAAATGCATCAATATAATCAGCGCGCTTCAAACCGTAGTCATTCATATAGGCATGCTCAAACACATCAAGAACTAGGAGGGGGGTGCATCCCACGAGGTGTCCCATGTCGTGTTCATTTACCCATATATTAAAGAGCCGTTTTGTTTCTGGGTCATGGTAGAGAATCGTCCAGCCAATGCCGCGCATAGTGCCTGTCGCTTTAAAATCTTTTAGCCAGTTATCAGTGCTTCCCCAGAATTTACTGAGAGCGTCTTTTAATGTGCTTGCATTTCCCATGTCACTTGTCGCATTTACCATGTTATTGAAATACAGTTCATGCAACCGCATACCGTTCCACTCCCAGCCGAAGCGGCGTTTGAGCTCGTTATATTCCGGCGTGCCCGAGGGCATTTTCCCGAGCGACTCAGCGAGCGTGTTTACATTCTTCACGTATCCTTCATAGAGTGTGAAGTGGTTTTTGAGGAGCGTGTCTGAAAACCCGGGGGTGTCGAGAAGCGCATCAAATTTTTTAGAGATGTAGTCCATGGGACTAGTATATCACGCGCGGATTGGGCATTGCTCCAGATGCCGCATGAAACTTAAACCCCTGATATACTTATCGTATGGCCTCTTATGCTGATGATGCTATTTGGCAGCGCGAACAAGTAGTGCTTGCGAAGGAGCGGGAAAAAGATCCGGCTGGTTTTGTAGCGCCGCCCAAGGAAGCGGGGGCATTACTGCAGCGCATTGGCATCGAAATTGAATTGCCGGATCGGCCAAAGGGGTATATTAAATTCTCACCCCTCGATTTTTTAGTTGAAGAAATTTTGCCGAATGGGGAGGTGGTGCAGATAGACGCGGATCCGTATCTGGAAAGGGAGGAAGCGATGCTGGGGTCTACTCTGTATGCCGATCTCATTAAAATCGGCATCTCAACGATCGATGCTACGGTACGGATTGCTGAAGCGCTGCATATTGATCTGAAGAGCGTAGGATATGCGGGCATTAAAGATGCAAGCGCAATTACCGCGCAACGCATCAGTATCCGTGGGGCTTCGCTCGATGCAGTGCAGAGCCTTTCCATTCCGAATCTCATGCTCCGCAATATTCAATCGGGCAAAGGGGCAGTAACCGTGGGGAGCCTTCAGGGAAATCGATTTACGCTCTTTATCCGGACCGAGGGTGAGCTACCTGCGTCTCGCTTTGCCGGGGAGGTGCGCCGCATTGAGCGAAGCGGTGTTTTGAATTTTTATGGGCCGCAGCGTTTTGGCGTTCCTCGGTTTTTGTCGCACGTCTTTGGGAAATTCTTACTCCAAGGAGACCACGTCGGGCTTTTAAAAACGTATTTTTTTGAAGAGAGCCCGTTTGAGTGGCCCTATGCGGGCAGGCTCCGCCGGGAAGCGCGGCCGCTTTTTGGTAACTGGAAAAAACTTGAGGAAACATTTTCTATATTGCCCTACACTTTTCGCTTTGAGCTCGAGCTTATTCGTGTCCTTATGGAATATGCAGGGGATCGGTATGCGGCGGGCAGAGCCATTAGCGTACTTCCCAAGCAAGTTGATCTTTGGGCGCGGGCGTATGCCAGCTATCTTGCCAATCGCTCACTTTCGCAATTATCGGTGCGCGGCTCAGTGCCCGAAACTATTCCGATGCTTTTAGAATTAGGCGACAAAAATCGCGCCTTTTACGAACATTTCTTACAGGAAGATGGTATTGGAAACTTTGTAGAAGCACTGCGGCCGTTCCGCTTCATTCATATTGGGAATGCCCGTGAACTCCTAGCGCTTATCCGCCCGAAGATACATGGATTCAAAGTGGTGCCCGAGGGGGCCGTGATCTCTTTTGATCTGCCTAAGGCCGCATACGCGACGACGGCTCTCATGTTTCTTTTTGAATCGTTCTCAGGCATGCCAGTACCCGACTGGGTGGCGCGGACGGAAATAGACACTAAGGAAGTCCTCGGTACCGGATCGTTAGCGAGTATAAAAAGCCGTTTTAAAAATGAACTCCAACAGATGGCAGAGGTTAAAAGTGAAGATTAGTTTGTGAAAAAGCAAACTCCCGCACGAGTACCAAGGCATTCGATGCCTCGTCTCGTGCGGGAGGTTTCTGGTTTATTTCGTCTGCCTCCAGTAAGGCAGGGTGCTAGCGCCCATTAGGACGCCGACCGCGTCGGGAGTTGGTCGGGGCGTAGTAGGTACGGCCATCGAAGGTGAGCATCGGCGGACGGCCATCCGTGGGCAGCTCCTGGTACTTGCCGCCAGCCACAGTGATGGTATCCACGCGAATGAGGTCGCTCGAGTCGGGAGCCAGGTTCGGGTTTGCCCAGACTGCGGCATAGTTGAAGCGCCAGCCGAAGAGCGTGTCCTGGGCGTCTCTCGGGAGATGGAGCTCGGGCGACGGGCTCGTCGGTGGCTCGAAGACGCAGTAGTTCACGGGTTCCTCCCCTACGATTTGCACCTTTTTGCCATTCTTGTCCTTCTCCCACTTCTCCACCATCTGGTAGTGAAACGTGACGAGCTTGAACCCTCGGACCCTCATCATCTGACTCATGAAGTCCGTGAGCCAGATACCATACGCCTTGAGCACCATGAGACCGCTGTCGGCCTTCGTGCCGCGGACACCGGTAGGGTCCACGCCCGCAACCGCGGCGACCATCGTGTTCTTCCACTGAACCGCATCTTCGTTCCGGGGCTTGTGCGGGAAGCCGGCGATGGCTCCTCCGATGTCGCGCAACTGGATGATGATCCTCGCGATGGGCTGCGCGAGCATCGCTCGCCGCCGCTTCAGGTCTTCCGTAGTCTGGGGATCCTGGGTCCCGTTCTGATCTGTCAACGTACACCTCCCATCTGGAAACCTTGTTGAAAAATCCGGGTTTTACCGGTAGCTCTAATATAGCATGAAATAAGGCATTATGTCAAGGTTTTCAAAATGTCTGAATTGGTCGGGCTGCCGGGAATCGAACCCGGCCTACATGCACCCCATGCATGCGTACTGCCGATATACTACAGCCCGCCTACGCTCATCAGGATGAGCTGCGGCGGGCAAGCCCGCACAGCTTCTAGATGGAGTATTTTGCTCTCACACTATGACAAAGAAAAAGCCCGATTGCAATCGGGCTTTTTCTTGCATATATTCAGACTCGTTTATTTCACGGTAGCTTTCACGGTAGTTTTCACGAGAGACCTCATGCAGGTAGTGCAGATAAGCGCTTTCGTTCCATCAGAAAGACGTCCCTTTTGCAGATTAGGATATTTCCGACTCCAGTTCGTGGGATTGTAGTGTCCGCGGAGCAATTTCCTGGTTCCGGCCATGATTGAGGTTTTTCCGCACCGAGAGCATTTACGCATAGAACAATAGTGTACGCGTTTCTCATATAGTATGCAAGTACCCATCATATCATTTCTATACGATCGTAGTATAATGATATGATTGAATATTTAGCACTATAAGGCACTATGCGTGAAAAACTTTCTAAGCAAGATATTATTCTTATTACTTTAGCTATGGTAATTGGTGGGGCAGGAACTGCACGTACGATTTTGAGGCTTACTGAACGATATATTCGCGAAAAGTTGCGATTGTGGGAAGGAGAGCATATCAATGAAGCGTATTTTCGAACAATTATGTATCGCTTGAAAAAGGGAGGATTTATTGCGCCAGATGTAAAACCTGGTTTCTGGCAAATCACAAAACAAGGGAAAGAGGCTGCTGAGTGGAAGAAGCGTCGATTGGAATATGCACAACGAGTAAGACATGGAGAAAGCGCTGATACTATCATTGTTTTTGATATTCCAGAGAAAGACAGGAAGAAGCGAGGTTATCTACGGAGCGAGCTTCTCGCGCTTAATTTCAAATTTCTTCAAAAAAGTGTATGGACAGGCACCGGACCGCTACCTGCAAGTTTCATCGCGTATCTTAAAGATCTACAAGTTTTACATAATATTCATATCTTTTCGATTAAACATTTTGGCACGATCGAAAAAGAATAGCCTCGACCCCACTTTTAAGAAGCTCTACTTCAGTCAAGTTTTTTGTTTACATATCAAATGCTGACGATCGTTCAGATTTGATTATATGTAGAGCGTGGCATTGAAAATGTAGTGTTTGAGCACTACAGTAGAGATACTTCATCATGTCAGATACTGTCCAACTTATAAAAGAAAAGCTTGATATAACTGAATTTGTTCGCGGGTATGTTCAGCTCACCCCCGCAGGTAAGAATTTAAAGGGCCTGTGTCCTTTTCATAAAGAAAAAACTCCTTCATTCATTGTGTCGCCCGATCGCGGCACGTGGCACTGTTTTGGCTGTAGCATTGGAGGAGATGTCATTGCCTTCCTCATGCGGTACGAAAATTTGGAGTTTATTGAAGCGCTCAAAGTTCTCGCGGATCGAGCAGGCGTTCCGCTCGAGCGGTTTGGCGGGGCGGGGGAAAAGCAATATGCAATCCTATACTCGATAAATAGCGCGGCAAAAGATTATTTTCAAGAAGAATTTTTGAAGGAGACTGCTATGGCTAAATCAGCGCGCGAGTATCTTGTCTCTCGGGGTATGCTTGCGGATACCGTGAGAGAATTTGAAATTGGCTTTGCGCCTAATGCCTCCGATGGGCTCACGCGGTTTCTCGCGCAAAAGGGATTTAAAATGCCGGACATAGAGCGAGCTGGTTTGGTGTTTAAAACTGAACGAGGAACCTATTGGGATCGATTTCGCGGCAGAATCATGTTTCCGATTATGAATGTGTTTGGGAAAACCGTAGGTTTTACGGGACGAGTGCTTCCCTTGCCCGCCGAAGCTTTAGCAAAGGAGGGCGCACATCCTTCAGTAGCTTCAGGCATGGCGCTTGCTAAATATGTTAACTCCTCAGAAACACCAATCTTCAATAAATCAAAACTGCTTTTTGGCATACACAAAACCAAAGGAGCAATTAGGGAAGCAAAGACGGCCGTATTAGTGGAGGGGCAGATGGATTTTCTGATGGCGTGGCAGGATGGGGTAAAAAATGTAGTTGCGAGCTCGGGTACGGCGCTCACCAAGGAACATCTCCAAGGGTTACAGCGAATGGCGGACACCCTTATTTTGTTCTTTGACGCTGATGAGGCAGGGCAGGCAGCAATGGAGCGGGTAATTGACCTTGCGAACGCCTCGGATTTTTCCGTAAAAGTTGCGTATGCAAAAGGGGAAGCCAAAGATCCCGCGGATATTGTGCGAGAGAAACCAGGTGAGTTATATCGGCTGATTAGCGATGCTGTCCCGGCAACGCGGCATTATTTTAAAAGGTATTTGACTGGATCAGTGGGCGACTTTGGCGCTTTAAAGCGCGGTGTGCGTGCGGTATTGCAAAAAATCATTCAGATCACAAGTCCCGTGGAACGAGCCGCGTGGATCCGCGAGCTTGCGACAGAAACACATATTTCCGAAGAACATTTATTTGAAGAGTTGAAGAACGTGTCTCAAAAAAACCCTCAATTTCAGCCCGCGGGCACCCAGGCACCAGCGGTTGCTGCGGCAAACGAGGAACTTTCTCGCCGCTTCATGCTTGCCGAGCGCTTTATCAGTCTTATTCTCCGTGAGGGAACGCTCTGTGAACCGGCAAAGGGACAAATCGACTTTCTGCCGGAGCCGTATCGTGAATTGTGCGGAGTTCTTGTATCTCGCGGAGAACCAGTTCAGCAATCGACACTTCCCGTACATCTTGCCCCGCTCTTTGAGCAGATGAGTTTGCGGTCAAGCCTTATTGATGGAGATACAGGAGTACTCCGCGCTGAATTTGATGAAGTGGTACGTCATTTGAAGAAGGAGCATTATCGAGCACTGCAACAAGAATGGCAGATGAAAATTAATGTTGCAGAAGCGGCTCACGATCAAACAGAGCTTGATGTGGCACTTAGGGAATTTCAAAGGATATCGCGCGAAAAGGAAATTTGACCATAGCGCGAAGGAGTTTTATACTAGCTGGGTACTCATGGAGGCCCGCTAAACATACCCGGACCTTTTTCATTTTGGAAGCGCTTATATTTGTTATATGAAAAAAAAGGCAACTAAAAAACACAGCGCTCATCGTAGACCAAAACCTTCGCGAAAAAATACTCCGCATGCAAAGAAGGGTAAAAAAAGCGCACCTCGGCACAAGGTAAGCGCGAAGAAAGAAGCTGCCTACACAAAGGCGCTCGGCGAACTTATTGAACGGGGATCGAGCCGCGGGTTTGTCACCGACGGAGAGGTGCTTCACTATTTCCCTCGTATTGAGGAGAATGTTTCCTTTTTGGAGGAAATTTATAGCGCGCTCGATAAGGCTAATATTAAGGTTGTTGAGACAAGCCAGCTCATTGAACTTCCGAAGGAGGATGTTTCTGAAAAGGAGTTAGAAAATGCGCTTCGCGTTACGGGCTTAGATGAATTGCCGGATTCGGTGCAGATGTATTTGCGCGAAATTGGGAAAACGCCTCTTTTGGTACAAGCAGAGGAAAAGGAGCTCGCCAAACGTATTGAGCGGGGTGACGAAGAAGCGCGGCGTAGATTTATTCAAGCGAACCTCCGGCTTGTCGTTTCCATTGCAAAGCGGTATGCGAATCGATCGCCAAACCTTTCGCTCCTCGATTTGATTCAGGAGGGCAACATCGG
>JAGVPS010000044.1 GCA_020052135.1 Minisyncoccota bacterium | reverse complement strand
GGCTAAAAGATGAGCTAGAAAAGCGCGGCTATCGTGTGCAAGCTCCAGCATTACCAAGCTCGAACGATCCGCGCGTCTACGACCAGGTGAAAGCGGTGCTTAGTGCTGTATCGTTTGACAAGAACACCGTGCTCGTGGGACACAGCTTGGGAGGGGTGGTATCTATGAAGGTGCTTGAAAAACTTTCATCTCCCATCTGCAAAACAGTGCTTATCGCCTCATTTTGCGAAAATACGTTTCTCAATAGTGACTCATTCGAGCCATACGCGTTCAATTGGAAATTTGATTTTGACGCAATTAGGAAGAATGGCGGCGCTATAACCACGGTGCGCGATCTAACAGACGAAATAGTGCCTGCATTTCAGAGCGAAAAATTAGCAGAGCACTTGCGCGCACGACTTGTAGATATTTCTGCTCGAGAGCCACACGTATGCGCAAAGACAGAGCCCGATATTCTCCAGCATATTGCTGATGTGGTTCGAGTTTTCACAACACGGCCAGATACTATTTTCGGGGCAACGTACCTTGCACTCGCGCCGGAGCACCAGATTATCTCAAATCTCAAAGAGCAAATCTTAAATCGGGAAGAGGTTGAGGTATACATCAGGCAGGCAAAGAATAAATCAGAAGAAGAGCGGATTACAGAAGGTAGTCCAAAAACAGGAGTAGAGCTTAAAGGGATTAAAGCGACCAATCCGGCGACTCACGAGGAAATTCCGATTTGGGTTTCGGATTATGTTCTCGGCGGTGTTGGCACAGGGGCGATCATGGCGGTATCCGCGCACGATGAGCGGGATTTTGCGTTTGCAAAGAAGTTTAATCTATCTATTAGACAGGTTATTGCACCAGAGACGGGGATTAAGCAAGATAATGAGGAACGTCGAGACGGTGGTTGCGGAGTCATCTTTGATCCAAAAACTCAAAAATATGCGATTGCTAAACATGTTGATGGTTTGTATCGCTTGTTTGCGGGCGGCACTGAAAACGGAGAAGACATACAACAAGGAATTCTTCGAGAGATTACTGAAGAAAGCGGGCTCTATGATTTCGGACACACAGAGGTCATAGCTACTGCATTTGCCCATTTTCACAATAGTCGCAAGAAAATCAATCGAGTGGCCCTTGCAACATGTTTACTGCTCATTCTAAAGAGCGCGCGGACACAAGCTCTCAAACAGGAGAGCCATGAAGCATTTGAATTAATCTGGCTCACGCCACAAGAAATTTTAGAAAATTGGCAAGCTCATAACAAAAATCACGATTTAGATCACTGGTTCAACTTTTTGAGTCAAGCAGTCGGACGAGCTATCGAGTTAGGATACGACAAGACAAGTAATTCAAAATCATTCTATGCCGTACCTTATATAGGAGAAGGCATCCTTATCAATTCTGGGAAGTTTTCTGGAATGGATTCCGAAAAAGCTAAATGGGAAATTACAAAATTTTTGGGTGGTGAGCGGAAAGTGCAGTATCGCCTTCACGATTGGCTGATCTCCCGCCAGCGCTACTGGGGGCCGCCGATCCCCATGATCCACTGCGAGACGTGCGCAAAAGTCGGGAAAGGGGAGCGGAGCGATATGCCGGGCTGGTATGTGGTTCCAGAGAGAGATTTGCCGGTAAAATTGCCGTTCGTAAAAGATTTTCGGCCGCAGGGGAGCGGCAAGTCGCCGCTTGCGAGCGTGGAGAGTTTTTATAAAGTTCGCTGCCCTAAGTGTAAAACATTGGCACGGCGCGAAACGGATGTGTCGGACACATTTCTTGATTCATCGTGGTATTTTTTCAGGTATCTTGATTCAAAGAATAAAAAACAGCCGTTCAATAAAGAGAGGGCAAAAAAATGGCTACCAGTGCATCTCTATACTGGCGGCGCAGAGCACTCCGTGCTCCACCTGCTCTATACCCGATTCATTACGCAGGTGTTCAGGGACATGAAGCTCGTGAGTTTTGAGGAGCCATTCAAAAAGTTTTGTGCGCACGGGCTCATCATCAAGGACGGCGCGAAGATGTCGAAGTCAAAAGGAAACGTCGTGAATCCCGATGAGTACATACGAGAATTCGGCGCGGACGCGCTCCGCATGTACCTCATGTTTTTGGGGCCGTTTGAGCAGGGCGGCGATTTCCAAGATCGCGGCATTGTAGGCATCACGAGATTTTTCGAGCGGGCGTGGAAACTTATAGATCAAAAAACAAAAAACACAAACCAAAGCTATAGCGCAAAAAATAAAGAACTCGAGCGATTACTGCACAAAACCATCAAAAAAGTTTCAGAAGATATTGAAAATCTCTCCTATAACACTGCAGTGAGCGCGCTCATGATATTTCTGAATGAAATGGAAAAATCTCCTTCGTTGTCAGTGGCAAGCGGTGAGTTGTTCGTTAAGCTTCTGAATCCTTTTGCCCCGCATCTTGCGCACGAGCTGTGGGCAATGTTGGGGAATAAGACCGTTCTTGATAGGGAAGCGTGGCCGAAGTACAACCCGAAGCTCGTCGAGGACGAGATGATTGAACTCGTGATTCAGGTAAACGGCAAACTCCGCGGGAAGGTTTTAGTGCCAAAGGATATTTCGCAGGCCGATGCTGAAAGCGCGGCGCGTGCGGATACCGACGTGGCACCGTATCTTACGGGCGGATTCAAGAAGGCAATTTTTGTACCGGGAAGATTGATCAATTTTGTAGTTTAATTTAATTGGTTTTGTATTTTACTTTTTACTATGCGGCCGCATAATTGAAGTAGTTTTCATGCCCTTATGAACCCATCATTTTCCTACGATCGTAGGAAAATGATGGGTTCATATTTGCTGATATTTTTTTGTCAGAACAATGAATTGTCAGATATTGTTCCAAATTTTTGAATAGAAAAGATGTGCACATAGGATAATAGTCCCATATCGCGTAGGTATTTTAAGAATGCATCAGGTAACGGCCCTCCCCCTATCCAGACACTTTTTTGCAGTGGACTGAAATCAAGAGAGAGTAATTCGATACGCAGATAATCTCGCTTTTTGCGTTGTATTTCAGGGATATCAAAAATGATAATAATCCGACCAGGAGCCCTCTTTCGCTTCCACTGCTCATAGCCTAGGTATCGGCTGAGTGTTGTGGTAGCTTTCTTGCCTTGTTCAGTAATATGCCACTTTCCATGCCCTTCGTGCTTGATCAATCCTTGTTGCTTGAGTCGTGAGAGTACCGATCGGAATGTTTCCTCATTAAAAGTTTTCCGATATATGTCTCGATATCGTCTTTTAATATGCGTTTGAGTGAGGGAAATGATCGCTCGCGCTGTTCCCTGACCGCCCAATGCAAGGGCGAGCGTGAGCAGTAAGATGTCTTTTCCCGAAAGCCTCAATTTCATTTAGATGTTTTAAAGCACCATAATTTTAATAGTATAAATATATCATTTTTCTACGATCGTAGGAAAATGATGGTTTTGGAAGATAGGAATGGGGGATAAAAATTGTTGAGCCCCCACCTGTGTACCAGGTTCGGGGGCTCATTGGTTCAGGCGACGTCCAGGTTTTCGAAGGTGAAGTGCTTCGTGCAGGATCCACTCCTTGGTCCCGCGTGGAACGCAATTTCCACCCCTCTCCAGTCAGCTCTTTCGATGTTTCCGTAGGGGAGAGACTGGCGGTGAACAGTGAGTTCGCCATCCGCAATCCAGTGGTCATTGCCAACTCTCACCGTGGCCCGGAAGTAGAAGAATTCGACTCCCTCGACCTCCGCCTTGTTAACGTTCTCTCGCAGGTTCAGGCAGGTGACCGTCGTCGATTCCTTGAAGCTCCGACGCAAACCTTCCTGGACAGTACGGATCGCCGTTAGCTCGTGGGCATAGTACTCG
>JAGVPS010000011.1 GCA_020052135.1 Minisyncoccota bacterium | reverse complement strand
TGCTTGAGAAGTATGCGATTAATCTTACCGACAGAGCTCGAGAGGGAAAGCTTGATCCCGTGATTGGCCGCGAAGAGGAATTGCGCAGATTGACCCAGATTCTTTCTCGGCGAACAAAAAATAATCCGGTATTAATCGGTGAGCCGGGAGTCGGAAAAACTGCAATCGTTGAGGGGCTTGCTCAGCGGATCGTATCGGGCGATGTGCCGGAAACGCTGAAGGGAAAAGAGATAGTGATGCTTGATCTTGGGTCCTTGATTGCCGGAACTAAGTTTCGAGGTGAGTTTGAAGACCGATTTAAAGCGTTTATCCGCGAAGTCCAGAACTCAGCAGGAAGACTCATTCTTTTTATAGATGAAATTCATATGATTGTAGGCGCCGGTGCCGCGGAAGGCGCGGTAGACGCATCGAACCTTTTGAAGCCCCCGCTCGCTCGCGGAGAACTCCACGCGATCGGAGCAACAACAACTCGTGAATATCAGCGGCACATAGAGAAAGACCCGGCGCTTGAGCGCAGATTTCAGCCCATTATTGTTGAGGAGCCAACCATAGACGACGCGGTCGCGATTCTTCGGGGCCTTAAAGAAAAATATGAAATACATCACGGATTGCGCATTTCTGATGAGGCGCTCATTGCCGCCGTACAGCTCTCTGCCCGGTATATCACTGATCGGTTTTTGCCGGACAAGGCCGTTGACTTGATTGACGAAGCAGCCGCGGCGCGGCGCCTCGCGACCGAAAGCCTGCCGAGCGAGCTTTCGAAGATGCGCCAAGAAATTACGAAATTAGAAATCGAACGGTCAGCGCTTGGAAAAAACGAGTCAATCGCCGAAAAGGATAAGGAACGCGTAAAGACAATTGAAAAAGACCTGCAACGGTTGAAGGGCAAAAATGATGAGGTTTCGGCGACGTGGCACGCGGAAAAGCTGGCGTTCGATAATTTGCATAATTTACGGCGTCGTATTGATGACCTGCGGCGCGAAACAGAGATTGCCGAGAGGGATGGAAACCTTGAAAAAGTTGCCCAGATTCTCTACGGTGAACTGCCTCAAGCGGAAAAGGAATATACCGCTTTTGAGCGGAAGCATTTCAGCAACAAAAAAACGCATAAAAAAGCGAAAGAAGGCGAGGGAACTCCGTTTATCAAGGAAATGGTGGATGAGGAGGATATTGCAGCGGTGGTGGCGCGATGGACCAACATCCCGGTCACGCGCATGCTTGAATCCGAAAGCGCAAAATTGCAGCGTATAGAGGAGGTTCTAGAAAAGAGAGTGGTTGGGCAGGGGGAGGGAATCCACGCTGTTTCAAGTGCGCTTCGGAGAGCGCGAGCAGGACTTGCAGACGAACAAAAACCCCTTGGATCGTTTATGTTTTTGGGTCCTACGGGCGTAGGAAAGACCGAACTTGCGCGCGCGCTTGCCGAATTTATGTTTAACGACGAAAAGGCGATGATCCGCATTGATATGTCTGAATATATGGAAAAACATTCGGTTTCGCGGCTCATTGGTTCGCCCCCGGGGTATGTTGGTTTTGAAGAGGGGGGACAGCTCACCGAGGCGGTACGGCACCGCCCCTATAGTTTGATTCTCTTTGATGAAATTGAGAAAGCGCACCCCGAGGTTTTTAACATACTGCTGCAAATCTTGGATAACGGGCGGCTTACGGACGCAAAAGGAAAAACTATAAACTTCAAAAACTCGATTATCATCATGACCTCGAACGTCGGAAGCCACTACTTTAAAGCAATGTCTCAATTGGGATTTTCGAGCATTGATGCAGAAATAGAACGGGAAGAAGAGAGCTTTAAGGAAAAGGTTCGAGAAGCATTGAAACATAGTTTTAAGCCCGAATTTTTAAATCGTATTGACGAGGTCATTATATTTAACGCGTTAAAGCGAACAGACATAGAAAAAATTGTTGATTTACAGGTAGAAGCACTGAAACGAAAGCTTGAAGAACGAGGTATCAAGGTACAGGTGGATGCCGGAGCCAGGAAATACATCGTAGAAAACGGCTTTGATCCTGATTTTGGAGCGCGGCCGATCAGGCGCCTTATGCAGAAGGCAATCGTTGACCAACTGGCTGATAAGATAATTAAGGGAGAAATTCGCGATGGAGCAAAGGTTAAAATTGGTTTTTCAGGATCCGCACTTAGCGTCAGCGTGTAAGGCAATACTTTTTGCCGGCGCTCTTGCATTCGTGGCACGAGCTCATTTTGGTGTTTTTCCGATTGCTCTTGCCGCGCTCTTTGTTCTCTATCTCTATCGTAGATCAGGAGAGCGTGGCGCGCATATGCGGGGCGCGCTCACGATTCTTTTCATTGTTTCAATAGTAGTAACGTATATGTTGTCGGAACTCGGCTCTCGCTTTTTGTTCTATCTTTCAGCGGCCGGAGTGTTTTATGCCATGCTCTGCGTGAGAGAGTTTCTTTTTACCCGCCGCAGTGAATGGAACTATGCGCTCCGCTTGGCCATATCGTACTTCATCTTTCTTATGCTCTTGCTTAGTGAGGCATCGGCTCATTTTCCATTAATCATGCTTCTTGCCTTTTTCGCCTTTTACATTTTATGGAAAGAATTTTTTAAGAATTCTGAAGCAGGCGAGCAGGTATCACCGTACCATGTATATAACACGAGCGCTTCGGTGTTGATTGCCCTTTGCGCGGCAGAGTCTCTCTGGTTTGGGAAGCTCCTGCCGCTCGGGATTATGAGTGCCGCCAACCTAAGCTTCCTCGTCACCTTTGCGGTATCAGGCTTAGTCATGAGACACATAGAGAGCCGTCTTACGGTGCGGTATATGCTCTCCATAATAACTTTCTTTATATTTGCCGTGATAGTTATTTTTATCTTTTCGCGGTGGAGCGTCTGATTGCCGGATGTGCCACTAGAGTTGCCGAATAGGATATGCCGCATGAGCGGTTTTTTAAAATTGAGATCATGGGCTTGACCCCGTTAGAAACCACGCCCGCGTTCGCCCCGTTAGAGATAAATCTCTAACGGGGTTGACATATAATCCGGCAATGCTTAGGATGCAGTTTATTATGGTATTAGATCGAAAAGCCGAAGAGATTAGCCTGGTACTCATAAAGATTTCGGTGTATGTGCGGAGGAAAGAACTCCGGGAACGCCTTGAACGGTTATCATTTGAATTGCTGGAAAACATCGCGACTCGAGATTTACAACCTGCTCTTTTGACAATCTCCGCGGTAGAAGGGCTTGTTAAATTTGGCAGGACTATATATGAGATTGAGCCGGTTAATGCTGATACAGTGTTAGAAGCGCTTGAAGAATTTGATTCGGCAATCCGGCAAGTGAGAGAGGGCTCATTGCCGGATATAG
>JAGVPS010000075.1 GCA_020052135.1 Minisyncoccota bacterium | reverse complement strand
GCCAAAAATCGTTGCGTACGCGCTTCGGTTTACGACGTCGCACGAAAGGTTCTCGCCTAAATTACAAAAAGCGCTCCCAGTCGCTGAGAAACGGAGCGAAAAAAGATATCCCATGATTACCATCCCGAGAACTGCGGCGATAATAAGAGAAAGGCGAACAGTGGAAAACGAGCTTGAGTTTGTGATTGGTTTCATAAGTTTTAAATAAGTATAGCAAAGTTTCGAAAAAATTACTTCTTTGAGCTATCCACATCAGGCAACCCTAAGATAGTAAAAAATGCCGGAGCTTCTGAAGCAACGGCATGTCATTGAACTCTTTCGCTCAAATGCTCTTCGATGCGGCGCAACGTTCTACCCGTTGTCCACTGGCAGATAGAGGCAAAGAGGTAGTAAGCGACCGTAATCAACACCAGGGACTCGAGGAACCGCCGGCCAACGCTGTTTACTACAGAGAGAATTGGCGCAGTGGTGAACGTTCCGAAGATTCCTCCCAAAACAACGGCGATGAGCAAGAGCCATATCCACCACCAATAGATGCCGCGATCCCTCATCTCGTACCAAACGCCGTTCTCGTAGTATCGCAAGCTCTTTTCGACGCTTGACAGGATACTCGGCAGATATCCGCCGCACGATTCCACGGCCTGCTCTGCTACAGCGATCGAATGCAGAAACTCTGCTCGCACCTCATTTCTAATAAACGGCATCGGAACCTCCCGATAGAGTTATATGATCCACGCATCTCTGGCGTGCTCTCGTCATTATACGCCCGGTTTGGATTTCGGCAACTTTTTAGTAAGTTCTCGTATCTCATCGCGCAGTATTACCGCAAGTTCAAAATCCAACTCTTTGGCGGCCGCTTTCATTTCAGACTGTTTTTCGCGAATCAGCGCTTCAAGCGAGGTCTTTGATCTAGGAACAGCTCGCATTTCAAGTTTTAGCAGTGATTTCACGCGCGTCGCATCTTTTGCATATTCGGGTAAAATATCCGTGATTGCTTTTTCAATAGTTTTCGGCGTAATGCCGTGGGTTTTGTTGTACTCTAATTGTATTTTACGGCGGCGATCGGTTTCTCGAATTGCCCGTTCTATTGAACCAGTAATAGTGTCCGCGTACATGAGCACCTCGCCGGCAATATTCCGAGCCGCACGACCGATGGTCTGTACGAGCGAAGTCTCTGAGCGCAAGAATCCTTCCTTGTCGGCATCTAAAATAGCGACAAGCGTTACTTCGGGAAGATCTAGTCCTTCGCGCAAGAGGTTTACTCCAACCAGCACATCAAAATTTCCTTTACGAAGATTAGTGAGAATCCTAATGCGATCAAGCGCTTTCACGTCGCTGTGGAGGTAAGCCACCTTAACTGAACTTACAACTGATGACTGTTGTACGTTATTAGTTAAATAATCCGTGAGGTCTTCAGCCATCCGTTTGGTAAGCGTGGTTACGAGCACGCGTTGTTTTTTGTTAACGCGATCGACAATACGCGGAATTAAATCATCAATTTGCCCCTTAACCGGACGCACGGTGATCATTGGGTCAACAAGGCCAGTCGGGCGGATAATTTGCTCTACGGTTTGTCCTGGTCCTGAGCTCGCCGAAGGAGCGCTACGTTCCTTTTCATACGGTCCAGGAGTTGCAGAGGTATATATAGTCTGCCCGATGCGGGATTCAAATTCTTGGAATTTTAAAGGTCTATTATCAGCGGCCGAAGGAAGCCGAAACCCATATTCAATAAGTGTTTTCTTGCGCGACGCGTCGCCTTCATACATGCCACGAACTTGGGGAACAGTCACGTGCGATTCGTCAATGATCGTCAAGAAGTCAGGTTGAGGCCTGCCATCCGAAGCTTTAGCGAAGGATGGAAAATAGTCGAGCAATGTGTCCGGTGGAGTGCCTGCTGGGCGACCAGACAGGTGGCGTGAATAGTTCTCGATGCCGTTACAATAGCCAATTTCTTTCATCATCGCGATATCTGCCTTTGTTCTCCGCTCGAGCCGCTCGGCCTCGAGATATTTCTTTTGTTTTTCAAAATAAGCGAGCCGTTCTTTGAGCTCTTCCTGAATCGTAGTGATCGCGCGCATGCGTTCATCCTTTGGCGTGATAAAGTGCTTTGCCGGAGCAAAAATGACTTCGGGAACCGTAGGGGTAATTCCGGGCCGGAAACCTTCGACTGGATTTATTTCGTAAATGGCCTTGATTATTTTTGCACCGCGCGGATTTTCGTCGTTAGTTGTTAGCTGTAAGTTGTATATTAATTCCTTGTCTGGCGGCATGATCTCCCACGTATCGCCGCGCAGGCGGAACGTGCCACGTTTAAGGTCGCTGTTCGTACGGTGGAATTGCAATTCGACAAGACGGCGCACAAACACGCTCCGGTCTATAGGATCACCGGGCTTTAAATGAAAAATATTCTCCGCATATGTTTCAGGGGCGCCTAAGCCGTAGATGCAGGAAACAGAGGCGACGACAATAACGTCGCGGCGTGTGAGGAGTGACACGGTCGCCGCATGTCGGAGCTTGTCTATCTCTTCATTCACCATGGCTTCCTTACCGATGTAGGTATCGCTTGAAGGCATGTATGCCTCTGGCTGATAGTAGTCGTAGTAGGAAACAAAATAGTGCACGGCATTTTTTGGAAATAATTCGCGGAATTCGTTCGTAAGTTGTGCCGCAAGCGTTTTGTTGTGCGCGATGACCAATGTCGGCTTCTGCATCGCGGCGATAACATTAGCTACCGTAAATGTTTTCCCGGAGCCGGTGACGCCAAGCAAGGTCTGGTGGCGATAATTTTTATGCAAACCTTGAACAAGCGTCTCAATAGCTTTCGGTTGATCGCCCGCCGGTTTGTTTTTTGAAATTAATTTAAATTTCGGCATGTATTACTACTCATGTATTATTATCCATCCAGCCATACTATACTAACTAACGATCGTCAGTTAGTATAGTTATTATTAGGCGAGAGATTTAAGTGTGCCTCGTTTTGTGACTGCGAGAATCTCAACATAAGAAAGAAGTTTCATAGCTTCAAGATGTTCAAAAAATGCTTTAGGTAATGAGCGATTACCACCCCACACACTTTTTTGGAGAGGAGTAAAGCCGAGGGTGCGTAATGCAGATCGAAGCCAGGCACGCTTACGGCGCTCGCGCTCAGGAACATCAAACATAATAATTTTGAATTCAGAAGAACTAGATGTGCCTGCTTGATATGTAGGAATCGGAAATGCTCGAGCACGTTTTTCCAGTAACGTCCTCCTTTTTTCCATTCCATGTTTTGTTAATCGCCATTCATGGTTTTGTTTTTCAATAAACCCTTCACGCTTAAGCTTGGAAAGCATCAGATAAAATCTCTGCTTTTCAACAGACCGGCGTTCTTCGGGTGTAAATTTTTTAGGGACCGTCGTGCGAAATCCTCTTAGTCTGCTATAGGATGTAGTAAAATCCGTAAAAAAATAGCTTGCAAAGCGAGCCGCTTCGTTCGTGGCTTCTGCAAGCACATTTAAAATAGAGAGCGTTATTTCCCCGCGCATATTTATAATATCATACTATACTAATTAACGATCGGCAATTAGTATAGTATTTTTGTTATGTATGAGATTTTATGCAAAATTCCCGTTGAGTCACCCCCACACCAAAAGGAAGGAATTTTTTCTTGGAACGAAAACTCCCACTTCCTTTTGGTGTGGGGGTTCACGACAGGGGATACATAGAGAATAGCAAAATATAACAAAATAAAAAGACCGGCCATCCGGTCAGAAAGAGTGAAGGATATTTCTCAAAAGGTAGTATCCATTTTGATCCCTGCACTCGAAAAGTACCACGTCATAATCGCTCATGACGCGAAGAGGAAGCAATCGAATCTTTCCACCTTCCACATCAATGCCAACAAACTCATCCTCACCTGTCATTACAACTCCTCCCGATTTCTGGAAGGCAGGATAGTTTTTTCTGTATCTTCGTACAATAAGGGTCGTCCCCTCGTTCGTTGAGCGGACCAGGCTACTTACTGCGCTCTCGAACCTGTCAAGAATGAGCGTGGTACTCATCCTTTCCAGCAAGGGCAAAGTTGCAATCATTGAAGACACTCCCAAAATCAAAAAGGGGCTAATTAAAGAGTAGCCTTTTAACTCCTTTAGTCAATAGACTATCGCATTGCTACTCGAATGAACTCAACAAACAACGGATGCGGATAGAGTGGTCTTGATTTGAATTCCGGATGGAACTGCGTTCCCAAAAAGAAGGGATGCGTGTCGCGCGGGAGCTCTGCGATTTCCATAAGCCGCCGATCAGGGGACTGGCCTGAAAAAACCAACCCTTTCTCTTTAAGGCGCTCGATATAGTCGTGGTTTACTTCATACCGATGGCGATGGCGTTCTGAAATTTTTGATTTTCCATACGCCTCTCGAGCTATGGTTTTAGGAGTAAGCTGTGCTGGATAGGCTCCGAGCCGCATACTGCCGCCATAGTTTTTTTGCGCGAGCAACTCTTTTTGTTCTGGGAGAATATCTATCACGGGATGCGGTGTTTTTGCGTTAACCTCTGTGGTATTGGCGTCTGGAAGCCCAGCAACGTGGCGCGCAAACTCCACAACCGCAAGTTGCATGCCGTAGCAGAGGCCGAAATAGGGGATTTTGTGCTCGCGTACATAACGAATCGCCTGGATTTTTCCCTCCACGCCGCGCGAGCCAAAGCCGCCGGGAACGATGATGCCGTCGAAGCCCCCTAATTTTTTAAGCGCAACTCGATATCGCTTATTATCATGTGGATCGAACTCCCCTGCACTGAGCCATGTAATCTCTGGTTTTCTATTGAGACTTCCTGCGGCGTGCTTAATGGATTCAATGACCGATATATAGGAGTCTTCTAAGACAAAATTCCCTGTCCCAAAATATTTCCCGACAATGCCGATTTTAATCGGCCGCTTTGCATTTTTAATTCTTTGAACCATGGCGCGCCATTCGCGGAGATCGCGCTTGACGCTACGAATTCTAAATTTTTTAAGAATGAGATCGCTCAGATTTTCTTTTTCAAAATCAAGGGCTTCATCGTAGATGCTTTCAATATCGGGCGCGGAAATAACATCTCCCTTTTTCAGACTGCACATAAATTCAATTTTTTCTTTGCGTTTTGTGTCGAGGGGAGTATGCGCGCGCGCAAAGATGATATCCGGATGCAGTCCAACGGCATTGAGGCTTCTCACGGCATGCTGGGTCGGTTTTGTTTTAAGCTCGTTTCCCCCCGCTCCTAATGCGGGCAAGTAGCTCACGAGAGCAAGCAGTACGTCTTCAGGATGCCTCAACCTCAGCATTCTCACTGCCTCAAGAAACAAAATATTTTCATACTCTCCCACGGTGCCCCCGATTTCCGTAATGACTATCTCCGCTTTATTTTTGGCGGCTGCCTTATTGAGGCGCTCAATGACTTCCAGGGGAATCCGCGGAACGACCTCCACCTGCTTGCCCCCATATTCGAGGTTTCGTTCCTTTTGAATAACCGAAAGGTAGACACTGCCGGTTGTCATGTAGTTCGTACGCGTGAGATCGCGGTTTAAAAACCGCTCATAATTTCCCATGTCCTGGTCACACTCCATACCGTCGTCTAAAACAAAAACCTCACCGTGTTCGGTGGGGTTCATGGTGCCCGCATCAACGTTCACATACGGATCTATTTTTACTGCGGTGACTTCAAGTCCTCGCGCTTGGAGGATTTTCCCAATGGATGAAGTTGCCACTCCTTTGCCCACTCCGGACATAACGCCTCCTACCACAAATATATATTTTGGATTTTTTCGGTTTGGCATGGGTTTCAATTTAAAATGACCGTATATACCGATAATATAGAATAAGCCACACATACATAGCAAGGAGGATGAGCAGCTTCCACCAATTTTTTTTAAGGAATGAGCGCATACCTTTTTATTATGGAGTGAAGCGGTATATGCGGAACATTGACTCTCCTTTCGGATTTTCGATAACTTCCGGCTCAATTCCACGCGAGATAAGTTCTGTTTCTAATGTTGGCCCGAGCGTGGAAATTGGTGTCATGCGGCGAAGGGTCATATCTGCGGCAGGAATAATAAAGTAGAAGTCCCGAAATCCGGCATTTATAAAAAAATCAGAGCCCTGCCCAGTAATCATCTTATAATACTGCTCCGTGGGTATGAACGGCCAACCATGATACATAAAGCGACGATCGTATACCCACAGTTGTGCTAGATTAAATATATCGTGATCATACACAAAAAGCACTGGGTACGGCATATAGTGGCGCTGTTTTGCCTTAGCAAGAGATTCATTCTGTAGATTTTCAAGAAACTTATATTTTTTAAGGAATACGACGCCTGGATATTTTCTATACAGCGTATCTTCAATAAAATCATCGAGTACGCTGTATCCCCAGCGCTCATTTTCGGCTTTGAGCGGAGAAGCGAGCCAAATTTCCGGCCCACGCGCGTACGCGAGCAGTTCGTTATTTGTGGTATATCCGATCTCAAACAGCAAGAGGAGCGCGAACAGGGAAACAGCAAAAATTCGCTTTTGTTCTTGTAAACGATCATAAACACGCGCGAAGAAAACTCCGCTGGCAAGAGCAAAAAATGGCACGAGGAGCGCGAGGAATCGATATGCCGGGCCTGTCGCAAGCATAAGTAGTGAGACCCACAGGATACACAGTATGAGTAGGCGATGAGTTCGAAGGGTTTCAGCTCTAGCTCGTACAAGACGTGAAAAAAATCCGATAAAAGCACTTCCTGTAATCAATAGAAAAACCCATGCATGTGACCGAATAAGCCCGGGGATAAAATTCCTAAGACGATCACCGAGCGTGCCGATATCTTTTCCGGGAGCAACTTGCCACTCTGGCGGATTCTGGTGAAAAATATACGAAAGTTGGAAGTCAAAATGACCGCGAGTTTGATAGAGCAGAAGGTTATAGATAATAACAGGCGAGAACGCGAAAAATGCGAGCGCGGCGCCTACCCAAAATTCTTTTGTCCGAAATACACTTCGGTTCGTAAATAAAAGATAGATAAAGAGTACCGGAATAAGGAAGAGGGCAGTATATTTAGTTAAAAGCGCAAGCCCCAGCGCCGCGCCTGCCCAAATATAATATTTTCTCCGTTCCTTTCCTAAAATTGTAAAAAGGATGGTGAGCAAAATAAAGAAAATGAGGATGGATTCCTGCATACCCGTCCGCGAGTAGTGCACGTGGTTCATGGTAACCGCTAAAAGCGCCGCAGAAATAAGCCCTGCGCGTTCTCCATAAAGTTTTTTGCCAATACGATAGAGAAACCAGATAGATACAATACCTAAAAGAGCAGATGCAATGCGAAACCCGAAGCGACTTTCTCCAAAAATTGCCATACCAACATGATTAATCCAAAACGCGAGAGGCGGATGATCATGAAATGAGAGCGATGTCCAGGCGGGTATACTCGGATCAAACCACTCAAGCGGAGTTGTTTGAAATTCTGCAAGATCAAAATCAAGCGGTCCAATAGAACGAAACGCGATACTGCTCTCGTCATTTATGGGGTCGCCTGCGGAGAGGAATAAGAGACGGAGTAAAGCTCCGAGCACGAGTATTGAGATAAGTATCCGATGTTTTTTCATATCAACCGCGGAGCCTCAGGAGGAGCACCCTCCAAAAACTCTCCACAATAATGCGCCATTTGAATTTTGAAACTCCCGCACGCCGTTCGGAAAAAATGATGGGGATTTCTCGGATGCGAAGTCCGGCGCGAAACGCTGTATACACGGTTTCTATCTGAAAATTATATCCTATGGAGCTCGTCGCTCTTTTTGCCACTATAGAAAGCGCGTCTTTTCGATAGCATTTAAAACCGCTCGTGAGATCACGGACATCCACCGGATGGAGCACAAAGCCCGCATACATATTTCCAAAACGGCTGATTGTGCGCCGCAGTCGGCTCCAGTTTCGTATGCCTCCGTCCGGAATATAGCGGGATCCGATAACAATATCTACGTTTTTACACGTTTCAAGCATGCGCGGAATGTCGGCCGGATTATGCGAAAGATCCGCGTCAATTTCGAAAATGAAGTCAGGCGGTGAGGCGAGCGACAAAATCCGATGAAACGCATCCCGATAGGCTGGTCCCACGCCCTCTTTTTGTGGACGATGAATGACCTCAATGGGAAAATGCATGGCGAGCTCATCAGCCACGTGCCCTGTGCCGTCAGGAGAATTATCATCGACAATATAGAGCGTGAGGTTTGGAACGCGAAGCACAAAAATGCGCTTCACAAATTCCGGAAGATTTTCCCGCTCGTTATAGGTAAGCGCGACAAGAGCTACCGATGGATCACCGGCTTTTTCTCTAGGGGGTTGCATTGGTGTCAAAGTGGACAGGAAAGATAAGAGCATCGGCATGCTCCGGCAAACCTGAAGGGTTGTCTTTTTCTAAAATAAGCCTGCCGTTTTCTGTGGCGGGTTTAGAGAATGTAAGTGTTGCGGAAAAAGGAACAAATTCTGTTGTCATCCATTCGCCTTTCGCAGTTGCGGGAACTATCCCGAGCTGTACACCGTTTTCATCTTCCAGGCGCACGGGAAACGATGCTTCAAAAAACCACGTGCCTCGCGCCTCACCGGTAATTGTGAGTGGGCTTGTAACAGTATCATTCGGGCGAGGAGAGATAATGCGGATCACGTCAGCTTTCGCAAGTTCATTGTCTTGTGGTGAGCTTGTCGAACCACCGACATCTTCGACAAAAGATTTCCCTTCAGGCGTGCGACATTGTCGGGGATAGCTCTCCATAATTGGATAACCAGCGGCTGCGCAGGAGGCAAAATCAGCGATAATTACATCTTGCGCGTGCCTTCCTCGAGACAGTAAAAATATTACTATAGCGAGAGCTCCTAGGAATATTACTATTTTGAATGCTTTCATGATGTGGTTTTTAGCAGTATCTCCTGAACGAGTAAATGGCGGGAAGGATATTGCATATATCAAGTATAACAAGTTTCAGAATAAAAAAGGCCGCTCGATTCGTTGAGCGGCAGTGAGGCGAATCACCGTGTGGCGGAGTTGATCTATGGTTGGCACTCTCACATGAACCGGAGGCGGTTCATGTGGCTTTTTTGGTTGTTTCATTCTTCCTTTCCAGCTAGAGGCTTGCTTCTCGGACAAACCAAGTGCCACAGAATGCCCGTACTGACCCGAATGATGAGCCACCAGACGCCGATCCAACTGCAAAGGACCTGGAAGTGGGTTTCGTGAGGCTCGCTAGTCTTCACAGTCGTCGCCCTCCTCTGCAAAGGACCTGGAAGTGGGTTTCGTGAGGCTCGCTAGTCTTCACAGTCGTCGCCCTCCTCTCGGTCCAAACCGACAGCCATCTTGAAGATTGTCCAGCACACGAGGATCAAACCAAAAACCTTGTCGAGTCGTGTTTCATGGGGAATCTGTGAGTCGCTTCTCGTATGCAGATACTCCACGTTTCCTCCGCCAATGAGTGGATGTTCTGACGTGCTCCTTACAGCATAGATAGTTCGCGCCGCAGAGTCAAAAGCTACCGCAAAGACACCTGCCCGAATGTATCTTTTAAAAAGCCCTCCCTTTCAAGGGTTTGAAGCAGTGCGGGAACGCGTGTGTCTGCGGCATAGGTACGAAAAATCTCTGAACGGCTCATTTTTTTCCGAGAAATGAGAAGTTTTAGAATATTCCCGCGCAGTTCCCGGAGCGATCCTTTAAACGCTGTTTGCCGAGTATACTGCGTGCTCCGCGCATTAGGATTTCCTTCAGTTTTTTTAATCATCGCGCCATAATCAAGGAGCGCGTAGTACCATTCTCTTGAATTTTTATGGTCAAGAGTTATCTGGAGTAAAGGCAAAATTTGTTTATCGGAAGTTTTTTTACGCTTTTGGAAAAATTCGTGGAGAAATACCGTCCGCACATTTGTATCTAAATAGAGTGAGGGCAAATTCCAAGCAAACGCGCAAACAGCCGCCGCGGTTGCCGGACCTATACCGGGCAGGTTGATAAGCTCATCGTATGTATGTGGCAATTTTCCTTTATATTTTTTAACAACTTCCTCGGCGATGCGCTTAAGAAACAATGCTCGTCGGTTGTATCCTAAGCCGGACCACGCGGTTAAAACTTTTTGTAGCGGCGCCCGTGCGAGCGCGGAAAAGCTTGGAAATGACGCTAAAAAATTGAGATAGTAGGGGATGACGCGGTCAACTTGTGTCTGTTGGAGCATGATCTCTGAAATAAGAATATGGTAGGAATCTACAGTTTTATCCTTCCGTAGCTTCAGCGAAGGAGGGCGCCACGGAAAAGTTCGGGGATGACTGCGGTAATACGTGTGTATTTTTTTGCGAAATGCCCTGAGGCGCGCTTGAGAAAATCTCATATATCTCTACTATAAACAGAATTGTCTTCGTGGTCGAATAGAAAAAAGATGCAGTCCGAATCGCATCGGCGCTCTGCATTATTTCTATGCACGTGCATAGAAATAATGCAGAGTTAAAAAAGGGTATCCGCAACTGCAAAGATTTCCGTGCGTAAGTAGCAAAAAAGCTTTATCGTATCGAAGCGCCGGGAGAAATTTCTTTTTCGGGCACGAGAATCACCGGCCCCGACTCGCCCTCTGCCGCAAGCAGCATGCCTTGGCTTTCAAGTCCCACTTGCCCTGAGTCTTGTCGAAGGGTGAACATGCGCGGTTCCAGATTTGTGACAATCACAATATTTTTGCCTACCAGCGTTTCTGGAGCATATGCTTTTCCAATACCTGCGATTATTTGGCGTTCTTCGGACCCAAGAGCCACCCGGAGCTTTAAGAGTTTTTCGGATCCCTCAACTCGCTCTGCCGTTAAAATTTTTGCAACCTTCAACTCAATTTTTTTAAAATCATCAATAGTAATCATAAGAATAGGGGAATAGTACCATTCTCATAGAAAAACAAAAACACCCCCGCAGCGCGGGGGTGTTTTTGGTGATGCTATTTCACGTCAACTACTTCGACAACGAATTGCAAAGTTGAGTTTGACGGGATCACTCCAAGGTCGCGACTGCCATAGGCAAGCGTCGGAGGAATCATAAGCTCGCGTTTCCCGCCCATTTTCATACCGAGGAGACCCTCTTCCCAACCAGGAATAACTTGGCCTGCGCCGATCGTAAAGATAAACGGCTCACCGCGATCGTACGAACTATCAAACTTAGTTCCGTTCGTTAAAGTTCCGGTGTAGTGCACGGAAACAGTAGAACCGGTTTTTACCTCTGCGCCAGTACCCACGGTTACATCCTTCCACTGAAGCCCGGATGGATTTGTTTGCATATTTTGAAATGCCGCTGAAATAGCTGCTTGTTTATTTACTGAAGAATTGTTTCCCAAGTTTCGACCAACCAAGATAAGAGCGACGAGTACAACGACTCCCAAGCCGATGACTGCAGTTTTTGAATTCATATAGTGCTTAATAATAAATTATACGACGACCTTATGGTAGCATAAATAATAATGATTTGTCAAGTGGGACGCCAGAGGAACAACCTACTATAAGGTTCTTTAGTATAGAACAAATGAACACACTTCGCCTCTGTGTATAACAAAAACCGCTCCGTAAGGAGCGGTTTTTGCATTAAGATGCGAGAGGGATTAATATCTCGATCCGCCGAAATCTCGGCCTCCGTCAAATCCGCCGCGCCGAGGAGCTTTCGCTTCCATCGGACGAGCTTCATTAACGGTAAGCGTTCTGCCCTCGAAATCTTTACCGTTAAACATTTCGATTGCCTTGTCAGCGTCCGCATCATTTACCATTTCAATAAAACCGAAACCGCGCGAGCGGCCCGTCATTTTATCGGTGATAATCGTTGCAGAGGAGACTTCTCCGGCTGCCGTGAAAGTTTGTTTCAAGGCGTCCTGAGTTGTTGACCAGGGCAGTCCACCAACGTAGAGCTTTTTAGCCATTTGTTGTGATGAACTTGGTTTAGTAGGGCGACCACGCGTGGTATTCGCTTAAAGACCGAGGTGGTAAAACACGACTCCTCCTTTAAACTTATCCTTTTTGTAATTGCCCTTTTTGGGCAAGACAACCAACTGCGAACCTACTTAGGTGGCAGTATACACCATAGTATGGAAAAAAGCAAGGGGTATGCTAGAGTACCTCTATTTTCGCCGCAACGATAAAGTCGTTCTCGCTTAAGCCCTTAATTGCGTGCGTGGTAAGCTCAACAATAACGCGGTTATAAAAAATGTGGAGATCGGGATGATGTCCTTCGTTTTCGGCTAGGTCGGCAACTTTGTTTACAAAAATCATAGCGTCCGTGAAGTCTTTAAACTTGAATTCTTGGTGCAGTTTTTTACCGTCCACAACCTCCCAATTCGTTTTTAGAGAGGCGCGATATTCGGCTATTTGCGCGGGCGTGAATGGGGGAATGTCACCCTCGCACGAAACGCATTTTTTGCCTATGAGATGAATAGCCATAGGTGCAGTATATCACAAAAATACTTGTATTTTAAGAAGGAAATACGGACCGAAATTGACACTTGACTTTATTGTGTGTTCTGGTGTATAATTTCAATTAGAAAGCTCGCGTCCCTATCTCTCAGTAATGGAGGTGGTCACCATTGGGAGCAGCTAGACAACATGTTCACGCGGAACCGAAGTGGTGGCGGGTGACGGTCAGATTTCGAGGCGAATTCCATGTCTATGGAGGCGAAACGGCAATTCGAGCCTTCAGCGCTCAGCAAGCCAGACTCAAGGCTTGTAAGCGGCACCGAGAGGAACTCGGGCTTGCTGGAAGTGCCTTCATCGAAGTGGTCACCGTCTGTGAAGAGGAAGTGACCGCGCCTATCATCCAGCTTCCACTCCGCACCGAAACACCTGCGGATCAACGTCCGCTCATCCAATGGGGGCTCTTCTGAATAAGGAGGCCCCCTTCGCATTTTAAGCAAAATAAAAACTCCCGGGTATTGTGGCAAGGGCGCCGATTCCCGGGATCAAAGACCAAATACGGTCTTTGTGTTGGCCGCTCCGCATTTGCGGAGCAGATGGATCGTTACATATTCAGTTGTATGAATTGTCTTAAACGGATCCGAATCGCTAGATATCATCATAACAGGCGCGTACGAGCCACTGCTGGCACATTCGTAGAGGCAAACGGGTAGTAATAAATAACATTCCCATTGTATGCCGAGAACGCCGTTCGTTAATGGTAATGGGGAGATGAGTTCGACTCGCACTCATGCTCCTTCACTACACATAACGCAGAAATCAGAAAAAGGTTTCGAACATCAGACAAACGACACTCCACCCCTGTGTTTTTCTTTCTGCCGCATCGCTTTTTTCGCTCGATAGAGCATAAGCTTCACGGCATTTTCCGATTTGCCGAAATGCGCAGAAATCGTTTTAATCGGCAGATGGTCTATATATTTCATGCGCAGAACCTCGCGATAAAGGGGATTAAGCGTTTCCATATCTTTAAGTGCAAGTTCCGCGTCAAGTTTTTCTTGGATCGAAATCGAAATTGTCTCTGGCTCTGGAATTTCCTCGAGCGAGAGTGGCGTCCTTTTCCGATAGTGACTTATGACTAGATTTCTCGCAATTTTAAAGAGATAGGCGAGATACGAAACCGATCTTTGCTGAAAACGGCCGAGATGCTTAAACGCGCGAAGGAATGTTTCCTGAGCTAAATCTTGGGCTACGGACGCGCTTTTGCCTACGCGATACCAGATGAAGGTGTAGAGTTTTTTAAAATATTTAAGATAGATGAGTCCGAATTGGCTCTGGTCATGCTGAGCTTGTTCAATTAATTCGCAGTCATCTTTTTCCATGCATATGGGTTCTCCTTTATATAACGAGATACGCGTAGAAAGGGTTACCGTATATATCGGTTTAAAGCACGGGAAAGTTGACTGAAACTAAAATCCCCGCTGTATCGCGGGGATTTTAGTTTCAAGCAAATATTACTCGGTCCGCGTATCTTCTTCCGTGTCGCTCGAAACTTGGATGTTTCCGCACGCGATATAAGAACTCAGCTCTGTTTGGGATTTATGCAGATTGATGGCAAGCGGTTCGCTCCCGGCTTGAGTAGCAAGCGTATCCCAATCGACATCAAGCGTGGTTTCCGAAGCTCCATCAACCACGGGATTCAGGGGATAGACGACCGCTCCCGGAGCGGGGCATGTACCTCCATGAATATGCGCCGGTTCTCCGATGCTTGTAGTTCCGCCCGTAACCGCGATAGCAACTACTGCTTTCCCATTCTCATCGGGTGTTATAGTGGCCGTTCCT
>JAGVPS010000012.1 GCA_020052135.1 Minisyncoccota bacterium | reverse complement strand
CGCAAAAAACAATTTCCGCAGGATTTTCGTCTATAGCTGTTACTATCTCGCCAGTGAACGATACTAAAATTGAAGGGGCGGAAACGGTAATACTTACTCTTGCGGCTGATGCAGCATATACAGCTGGTACGCCATCTGTGGGTACCGTGACCATTGCGGATAATGACCAAATTTCTTCTTCTCTGGTTATCGCGCCGATGTGTTCCGGTAGTTCGTCTGAAGCAACTATTACCTGGCCCTCATCGTCTCTCGGTTCCTTGGGTTACTTCATTATTATTGATACTGATGCAGATGCAGACAATGGCTTCTGGTCAAAGAGCATACCAGCGGGAGTGACATCAACCGTGGCTCCAGCAGGTTTTCTTCCTTACCTTTTTCCAAGCTCGCTTATTTTCACCGAAGGATCTCCCTACACCATCACCCTTTTCTATGTTTCTAACGGGAGCGCGATTCTAAATACTTTCACCGCAGCCACGTGCCCAGGGTCCCCTCCTCCGCCACCGCCTCCGCCAACTCTAAGCTCCATCCTTATAAAACGGGTTGGAGACGATACATTAACCACTGCTTCGGCGCCTGCCACGGAAGCGGTTGTTGATGTGTTTCCATCCACCAGCGCAAATCCAGCGACATTTACCGGACTCTCGGTGGGAACGCACACAATATCCGTAACCGATGTTGCGTCATATACGGAAACCGCAGGAACATGCGCATATGCAGAGCCTATTGCCCTTCCCACTGAAGGATGTTCCGTATCTTCTTTTCCGATGACACCAGCGTGTAATGGATCAACCTGCACGCTCACCCTCACAACCACGGCTAATATGGTTACCAAGATAGTTTTCGTTTATACCGATGTGGCTCCCCCACCACCGCCTCCGCCTGGTACGCCGCCACCGCCGCCATCATCTACTCCGCCCGGAGGAGGCGGTGGATCGCAGTCTACTGGTCCAACTTCCGAACCCCCGCCGCCGCCATCGCCAGGTTCACTTATTGCTCCTACAAATCTCTCCGCAACACCAGTTTCCAGCACAAAGATTTATATTACTTGGACTACTGGATCTTCGGGTATTGGACTCAAACTGGAATCAAGCACCAACGGCATTACTTTCTCTGAAATAGCGACTATGCCTCCATACCACTATTATTGGAGTGCAATTAACCTCACGTCAAACACGAAGTATTACTATCGGGTGCGCGCTTATGACGCGAGCGGGAGCGTATCCGCATATTCTAATGTGGCGAGCGCAAATACGCTTTCTGCTGGAGGAGTTCTATTTACCAAAGGACTCTACTTAGGAATGACAGATCCTGAGGTAAACTCCATGCAAGCATGTCTCGCAAAGACACCCGCTGTATATCCGCAGGGTATTGTTTCTGGCTACTTTGGTTCATTAACTGAGTCTGCGGTGAAAAAATTCCAGACACAATATGGCATTTCACCTATCGGTATTGTGGGACCTGCAACACGAGCAAAATTAAACGAGGTCTGCGGAGGAAACGTTCCTCCGCCACCACCCGTAGTCGCGTCCGGATCATTCACTAAGCTTCTTGCGCCAGGGACTACGGATAGCGAAGTTTCTCTTCTGCAAACACTGCTTGCCAAAAACCCAATGCTTTACCCCGCAGGAATTGTCTCGGGTTACTTCGGATCTCTCACTGAGGCCGCGATGAAACAGTTCCAAGCAAAATATGGCATCTCGCCGGTGGGCTTTGTGGGACCTCAAACGAGAATGAAGCTGAATGAGATATCTGCGTCCGGACAAATGCCATAATCACGGTTATTTATTATGAAATATCTATCACAATTAGCCCCTGCTATGTTGCGGGGAAAAACTGCGCTTCTCCGCACGGATTTTAATATTCGGAATGTTCAAGATTCTCTGCGCCTCGAATCTTCGCTCTCTACGCTGAAATTTTTACTGACTGCCGGAGCAACCGTTGTCATACTGAGCCATCGTGGAAGGCCACTAAAAAAAATCAAGGGTCGAGGGTCGAGGGTTACAATATCTAAAACGGAAACCTTGCGACTTGTGCTACCTTTTTTTGGAAAACACCTCCGGTCAAAAATCATCTTTTTTCCTCATTTCGATTTTGAAAAAATTCGAATAACTATACGAAATGCCCCCAGTAAATCTATTTTTCTCCTCGAGAATCTCCGTTTTTTAGAAGGTGAAGAGGCGAATGTTCCCGCGCTTGGAAAAATACTCGCGTCTCTTGGGGATATATATATAAACGACGCCTTTGCGGTAAGCCATCGGAAAAATGCTTCTCTAACACAGATTCCAAAGTTTTTGCCGTCGTACGCTGGTCTCTTATTAGAAAAAGAGATAAAAACGCTTGGTGCGTTGTCAAAAAATCCTCAAAAGCCTTTTGTGGTTATTCTCGGTGGAGCGAAAGCCTCTGATAAAATTGGTGTTCTTAAGCGATTTCTTCCTCATGCATCTGCAATACTGTTGGGTGGAGTTCCCGCAAACACATTTCTTAAGGCACGTGGATTTAATATCGGTACGTCGGTTTTTGAAAGCTCAATGCTTCCAGAAGCAAAACATTTGCTTACAAATAAGCATATAGTGCTTCCGGTTGATTTTTTGAGCGATAAAGGCAAATTTCTTGATATTGGACCAGAAACTACCCGACGGTTCCTCGAACTCATGCACCACGCAAAAACTATACTCTGGAATGGTCCCATGGGGCTTTTTGAAGATGCTCGATTCATTAAAGGATCAGCGGCACTCGCGCGGGCAATTTCAAAATCGCGCGCCCATT
>JAGVPS010000063.1 GCA_020052135.1 Minisyncoccota bacterium | reverse complement strand
TTTTCTCGCGCGCGCGAGGCGGAGGCGGAAGCGCTCGGCGAGCATATCTGTGCTACTGGATTACTGCCGCGCAAAGATATTAAAGTGGCATATGCTGTTGCCGATATGGTCGTAGTACCTTCGCTCTACCTTGATCCATTTCCAACAGTTATTCTGGAAGCCATGGCTTCTCAAAAGCCCGTAGTCGCCACTGTCTTTGGGGGCGCTCAGGAAGTGGTAGAAGACGGAGTAACCGGCTATATCGAAAATCCGTATAATATAGAAGGTTTTGCGTGTAAGATCATCGCGCTTTTAAAAAACCCGGAAGAGGCGAAACGTTTTGGAAACGCGGGGTATAGGCGTGTCGGACAAATATTCACCCTCAACTCACAAATCGACGCGCTCCTTGCCTGGTATACGAACGGGGGAAAGCATATATAACACAATGCCACCGAAGAAAATTAAAATCCTTTTTGCCATTGGGCGTATGAGTCCTGGCGGCGCAGAAAAACTTCTTATACACGAGCTCGCTCGCATTAACACCGACGCCTTCGAACCGCACCTCCTTACACTTTTTAAGGAAACCGAAGAATCTCTTGCTTCGCAGGTGCAGATTTTCGCGGGGAAATGGAAACAGGCAAACTTCGCTTCGCTCTTTGATATGTACTCGGCGCTCACAACATATCAGTTTTTAAGAAGAGAAAGATTCGATGTACTCGTCACCTCTCTTTTTTCCGCAAATTGTATGGTGCGGGCCCTAGGCGTAATGGCTCGGATTCCCATTATCCTGAGCTACGAACACAATTTGTATCCTCATAAACGCCGGTGGCAAATCTTCGCAGACAGGCTTCTTGCGCGGCGCACGCACACAATCATCGTGGATGCAGAATCAGTGAAAAAATTCACCGCCGCCCAAGAAGGTATTCCTGAGGAAAAGTTCCATGTTATGCATATACCTCCGCTCACAGAACGGCGGGAGATGCATGACGGAGTGGCAGTCCGACAAAGCTTGCATATTCCTCAGTCAAACCCCATTGTACTTGTGGTGAGCCGCCTCGTCCCTGAAAAGGGGCATGCCGTGTTCATCGCCGCTGCAGAAGAGGTACTGAAGGTTTTCCCGGACGTTTTTTTTCTTTTAGTAGGTTGGGGTCCGCTTAAAGAACAGCTTGAGCTTGATGTGAAGAGCCGCGGTCTTGCTGCTCGCATACTCATCCCCGGAAGGCTAGACATTGGTGATGTTTTACCGATTGCAGATGTATATGTCGAACCAGCGCTTTCCGTTGATGTCGGGATTGCGCTTATGGAAGCCATGCGTGCCGGGAAAGCGATTGTAAGTACGGACGTTGGAGAGATTCCTGTTTTTATACAGGATGGAGTAAACGGCTTTCTTGTGCCTCCGGGTGAAAGCAGTCCGCTCGCCGATAAGATTAAGGTGCTCTTAGGAGACGAGGCGCTCCGTAAACGGCTTGGCACTGCTGCAGAAAAAAGTATAGCTGCGTTCTCATTTGAAAACTACATAGCAGAGTTTGAAAAGCTGGTGCGTGGCGCATACGAGAAAAAGCATCTGTCCCATGACTGATATATTTGCATGGGTTGAAAAGTATGGATCAAAGTGGTGGGGATTGCTCTCGCTCTCTGTTATTCCTTTTCTCGTCGTATTATTCCCCCTGCTTTTTGGGGATCAAGTGTTTGCGGGGCATGATACGCGGCTGTATCCCTATTTCGATTTCTACAAAAATGCCATAACGAGCGGGGAGTCCATCTGGTGGAACCCGTATAACTATTCGGGGTTTCCCATTGCGGTGAGCGCTACGGGTGGTTTTTTGTCGCCGCTTTTGTATCTCATCGTCAAATATGCACCAGCGCTTTTTGCATATCACTGGCTTGTTTTTTTGAATGTGGTGTTGGGAGCGTTTTTCATGGCAAGGCTTCTTAAGGCACTCGAAATACCATTTTGGGGAAGCATTGTGGGGGGCATCGTATTTGCATTCAGTGAATGGCGATGGATAGATGATATTACAATTGTAAATGCCATTCCGCTTCTTCCCCTCTTTTTTCTCTTGACACTCTCCTTCCATAAAGGAAAACGAAAAGCATTATTGTGGCTTGCGATAGCAGTTGCATACGGAATAGTTACCGCGCTTTTTCATTATTTACTTGAGGGGATCTTTGCCGCATTCCTCTTTGCTGTCTTTCTTGCCGTTTTCCAGTCCGGTGCAGGCGCTCCCTGGTATACACGGAAAAAAAATTGGTACCCAATTCTCGGTTATAGTGTTGCAGTATTGGTAGGAGTGCTCCTCGCATTACCACAAGTTGTACCTTCGCTCCTCTACGCCGGGCTTTCTGCTGGTCGAGCGTTCATTCCCCATGGAGAGGCGGTTATTGAGGGTCTTCGCGGGGGAGATATCATGAAATTATTTTTTCCTTATGCGGATGTATGGTTTTTGCCTGCGTCGCCGAGCACTTCGTACATCGGTATTTTCCCGCTCCTCTTCTTATTTTCCGCATTTGTTTTGAAAAAAAACAACGTAATTAAATTTTTCTCGGTATTATTTGGGCTCTCGGTACTCCTCGCTCTTAATAATTCATGGCTCTTCTGGCTTTTGCATCACATTCCGCCGTTCACGCTTCTTCACCTTTCATTTCGATGGATGTTCATTGGATGGTTTGCGGCTGCGGTACTCGTGGGCTTCGCGGTCGGGGAGATAGAGCGGGGAGCGAAGGTGCCTCAAGCGCGCGCGATCTTCCGCGCATTGCTCATTTCCGCGGGCGGGCTCTTCCTTCTAGGAGTACTCGCAAAGCTTCTGATCCTCTTTCGAGGAGTAGCTATACTCTCGTATCTTAAAGATTATTTTAGAACACACCTATATGGGTCGGAAAATCTTTTACCGCTTTCACATTACTACAACTATATTGAGCGGCTATTTGGAGAGGCGGTCGCTCTTATAGACATCGCGCGGCCAGAGTTTTTTCTTTCAGTCATGTTCATAGCGCTCACGGGTTTCTTCGGATGGTATGCGATGAGAAGGAATATGCCCCTTCAGACGTTCGTCAAAAGCGCGTCGGTCATTGCGGTGTTGAATCTCATGCTTATATGGCCCGTGTATGCGCGCACGCTTTCTCAAGAGGCGTTCCTTCGTGAGCCCGAAACCGCAGTATTCCTCGCTAATGAGCCCGAAGGCAGAACACTGACGTTTATCAAAGGAGTTACGGAATTCCAAAAATTGCATGTTCCTGCTGGAGCGAAAGGAGCAACTCTCGAAGAAGGATTTATTTTGAATCGGGCGATGCTCTTTGCAAACACGAATATGTTTTCTCGTATAGAAAGCGCAGAAATATACGAGCCTCTTATGTCTCGGCGGATGGCGCGCCTTGTTGCACTCTTAGGCAGTGATCTCGTGTGGACCGAGGACAAATTATCACGAAGTGGGGCGCCTCCAGAGGAGTTGGCGAGAACGCTCTCTACCCGCGTGCCGATCGCAAGTTTTTTAAATATCCGTTATATAGTGAGTGCATATCCGCTTGACCCGGCGCATTTCAAGAAAATCTTCGAAACCGCCGTAACGGACTACCGCATCCCCCTCATGATCTACGAGAACCCCGCTGCCCGTCCTCGATTCTATTTTGCCTCTCCCGTCTCCCATATCGCAGAGGACGAGCTCAAAGCGTTTGAACTTCTAAAAACCATGCCCGCCTCCCCCCGAGGAGTATTTATCGAATGCTCTCAAGAGGCACAAGATGTCATTTGTACAGATAAAAAAGTCCCTGGTTTTGACGGCAAGGGAACCATAACTGTACAGACAAAGAAAAATACTGAATCAGTACTCAAAACCACATCAAATGAACCACAGCTCCTCATCTTTTCAGAAAACAACCTCCCGGGCTGGAAAGCGTATATCGATGGCAAAGAAACCACACTCTTTACTGTAGGGAGCGTCTATATAGGAGTCGTGATCTCCCGAGGAACACATGAGGTGCGGTTTGAGTTTAGATATGGAACGATACTTGAGGAGGGGTGGAGCCTTATAAAACCAGCGTGGTAGAGAGGGGAACGCGCTACGCACAACATTTTGTCTTATATGAAGCACATACAGAATTTTTTAAGAGAGCATCGAACCGTCATTTTAGTAATTGGCTTAGCCGCACTCATTCCACGACTTATTTTATTTGGGCTTTTTCTTGAGCGTGGCGTATACGACAGCTGGAAATTTGACTATGGAGATGGCATTTACTACACACAGGTTGCGAAAAACATTCTTGCTCACGGCACGATATCCATAGACCTGGGCGAGCCTCCAGCACCCGATAGTTTGCGTACACCGCTCTACTCTTTCTTTTTGATTCCTATTTTTTATTTTCATCTTCCGCTCGCATTCTTTGTATTCCTGCAAAATATCCTAGGAGCACTGCTTGTTGTATTTTTGTATGTTGTTCTCCGTAGGTTATTTACTCATCGCGTTGCGTTTATTGTTTCTCTTGCAGTGGCGCTTGAGCCCTACTGGATTTTTCTCTCCAATCGGATCATTGCGGAACCGCTCTTTGTACCGCTCTTCGTCGGAGCACATCTCGCATGCCTGTTTTTTCTTATACACAAGAGGGATGCGCGCTATCTCTACCTCGCAGCAGCGCTTTTTGGGTTAGCGGCGCTCACGCGTCCCGTAGGTTTTTATTTCTTTATCTTTGTGCCCCTGCTCCTGATTCTCGGTCTGCGGGGAAAAGTGTCTCTGCACCACATCATACAGAAAATTGTCATCGCCAGCAGTTGTTTTTTAATTATTCTTGCTCCCTGGTTTATACGGAATCGAATTACCCTGCATTCCTGGTCCATTTCATCCGTGCAAGAGTATAACCTTTTCAATTTTAATGGAAAACCTTTTTGCGAATGGTTAGGGGATGCATGTGATGCGGAGTTCCGCACCGCAATCGAAAAATTGCCCGAAAAATTCGATCAGGACTTTGCAAAAGAATATAAAGCGGCAGGTATATCGCTCATACGGAATCATCTCGTCGGATACGCGCTTTTTTCATTGCAGGGAATGCCGAGCCTTTTTTTAAATAATGCATATGTTGATATTTTGCAAATTTTGTCTGATCAGCCGCTCTACACGGAGAGAAGTTTTTGGGCAGTGTTTACAAAGCCCACTCTTTCCTCTCTGCGGGAATATATTGGCACTGCTCCCCCGGGCGTAGTGTTTGTGCTCGTGTTCGGAAAATTTCTATTGATAGTGCTTACCGTGCTCGCGATGAGCGCAGTGAGGCTTCTTTTTGTGAAACAGTATACGCATAAAGGGGCAATTATATTTCTCATCGCGAGTATCGCGCTCTACACAGTCCTCTCGACACCCATAGGGAGTCCTCGGTTACGCACTCCTATTTTTCCTACGCTAGTTCTTCTTGCGACGCTCTCAACCTCATGGCATTATGGGTGGTATCGTCGATTACGCCAGGGCGGAAAGCACTAAGCATTCGTCTTAATACATCTATGCATATAAACCACGAACAGGAGTGGGAAGCCGTATGGTCTCGAAAAAATTTCTTTTCATGGCTCATCCATTCAGGACGGCGCATCTATAATCTTTTTTTTGTACGGTCCATTCGAAAATATCTTACCCCCGAAACAGCAATGCTCGAGATCGGATGCGGTACGTCGGCGCTCTCCTTGCTCGTGGCGCCGGACATCAAGCGGTTAGTCGGCGTTGATATTTCCGAAACCGCGCTTAATTTTTCTAAAAAAACCGCGGCAGAGCGGAATATCAAAAATGCCAGCTTTGAAAAAGGCGACTGCCGGAATATTCGCTTTACCGATGAATTTGATTTTGTATGGAGCCACGGGCTTATCGAGCATTTCGATAACCCAGGGGACGTCGCGCGTGAGCATTATAAGGCGACACGTCCCGGCGGAACCGTGCTCATCAGTGTTCCCTATTTGTACTCATATCACTATCTTTGGTATCTCGCGACTCGGCCCAAATTTCTCCGGCGCTTTTGGCCATGGACGGATCAGGAGTTTTTCACGCACAGAACGCTTCAGAAAATCGGTAAAAATATTACTGACCACAGCAGGGTTTTCATGTTTAGGCCCGCGCTTCTTGGAATTATTTTCCTTGAAATGAAGAAGTAGAAAAAGGCAAGCTCCCCCTATGGAAGATTGGATTATTACACCTACCTACAACGAGCGTCAGAATATTGAGAAACTTATCCCGCTCATTTTCGATCGGTATCCCAACATGAGAATTATGGTGGTGGATGATAATTCTCCTGATAAAACTGAAGTAGCGGTGCGGGAACTCCAGAAAAAATATCCTAGGCTTGAGCTTAGGTCCCGCCCGGGGAAAGCCGGAATTGCGACTGCATATCTCGAAACCATTGCATATCTTCTTTCGCGCCGGAGCGAGATTGGATCCATTATTACTATGGATGCAGATCTTTCGCACGATCCCCGCATTATCGAACATATGCATAGATTGCTTAAGGAGCATGATGTGGTTATTGGCTCCCGCTATGTGCCGGGAGGGTCGCTTGAGAAGTGGGAATGGTGGAGGAGAATCCTCAGCCATCTTGGCAACGCATATGCTCGCTTCATTACGCATATTCCCATTCATGATTTAACTTCGGGCTTTATGTGTTTTCGGGGAGATTTTTTACGCACGTGTAATTTCTCAAGCATCAAATCTCATGGGTTCGCCTTTTTGATCGAATTTAAAGCCCTGGCCTATGCGGCCGGAGCCCGCATCGCGGAAACGCCCATTACATTCACAGGCAGGTATGAGGGCATATCCAAACTGTCACAGCGTATTATCTACGAAGGCATTACCGCTCCTTGGGTAGTTCGAAAACTATTGAAATGCATGCCGAAAAGTATAAAAAAAGAACAGCCATGAGAATCCTCTATAGCATTGAAGAGTGGGGAATAAAAAGAGGAGGAATATTTCTGCTTATTGCCGTTCCTGTCTTTGTTTTGTTCATTCCTGTTCTTGTAGGGCGCGCTGATTTTACCAGTGGTTTTTCCTACACCTGGATTGAGCAATTTTTTCATTTTTACAAAAACTCGATTACGCAAGGAGATAGCATCCTGTGGAACCCTTTGGTTTTTTCTGGCTTTCCGCAATGGATCAGTTTAACCGGAGGAATATTTTCTCCCTTCACGTATATGCTCGTGAGAATATTTCCGGTATCGATTGCCTATGGAGCACTCATCTTTTTACACGTCGTGTTTGCCGGATACTGGACCGCGCTTTTATTGCGCAGATTAGGAGTGAGTGTAGTCGGGTCAGTCATGGGAGGGTTTGCATTCATTATGAATCAATGGCTCCTGATTCCTGAGCTTCCGCTTGCGAGTGCGCTCCCGTATCTGCCGCTTCTCTTCCTTGCTCTCCTCGCTATCGCCCGTCGCGAAAAAACAATCCTCTATTTTTTCCTCGGCTCCCTAGCGATTCTTCTCATGTGGTTTTCAGGGCATTGGCACTATGTCGTTGAAATTCTCTTTGCAGCGGGATTTTTTGCGGTGTATCTTTCTTTTACCAAGGCGGGAAATCTAAAAGAACGCATACGACCGCTCGTGCTCTACGGAGCCATGGTCCTCCTGGGCACGATAATTGGATCTATCCAACTCATACCCACCTTTACCTATATCGGCCTTTCAGCGCGAACCGGGTTTGATCACTTACAAGCAGTCCAGGGAGGGTTTTTGCCCGCAGATGGCATAAGCGCTTTTTTACCGCACTTTATAGTTCCCGCCGTTTCATCTGCTCCGTGGATTTTTTATATAGGCGCGCTCGCTCTTTTTTTCTTTTGTTACGGATGTACCAATAAATTCAAAAGTTTCCCAGGGTTCTTTACCCTGCTTGCCTTGGGAAGCTTGCTCCTGTCTATAAATAACTCATTTTTATTTTGGATGCTCCACCACCTGCCATTCATGAAGCTCTTACATAGCGCAAATCGCTGGATTGTTATCCTTGCGTTTGCTACTTCCGTGCTTGCAGGAATTGGCTACGATCGTTTTATAAACGCAGCACGTTCAGAAAAAAAGTATTCAATTCTTTACAAAACGTTTGCGTGGATAACAGGCGTGCTTACCGGTACGGCAGTTGCGCTTACGGTTTCCACTCGATTGTTCGGAAGTACGCTTTTGGATGCGATAAAAAGTTTCTTTGCCGCTCATTTTTATAATGGTAGGCAGTTGCCCATAGAAACTTACTACGGATATTTGGAAACTGGTTTCTATTATCTCACACGATCGTTCGATCTGATGCGGGGAGCGGTACTCTTTCCGCTGCTCTTTCTTGTCCTCGCGCTCGTGCTGCTCCGGATGCGGGAGAGATTGGTGGCAAAAGGTATATTCCCGCTTCTCGTGTGTATATTCGTTGTATTAAATTTTGAGCTCGTATTCGCATTTTCGGGGACAACCACTTCACGGGCCATGCTTAATTCGGTTCCCGAAACCGCGGCCATGCTCTTGAAACAGGCAGACGTGAAGATTTTGCCGCTCTTTTTAAAAAAAGGAGCCGCGCGTTTTCTTACCGACGAAGCAGCCGAGTCTGAAACAGCTCGCCTCACATTTTACCGATCTATGCTCGCTCCAAACATAAATACGATGTACGGTATCCCAAGCGTCGAATATATGGACGAAATCGCTTCTCGGCGCATGAACCGCCTCCTTTCGGTGTTTCGGGAATTGCCACAAGACGACGAAGTCTCTCTTCAGACCGCTTCAAAACTATGGTCATTCACGGGGGTGACACACGTGCTTTCGCCTTTTCCAATTACACACTCCTCACTGAAGAAAATCTTCGAAACCTCCATCCTTCCTCCGTACAACATCCCCCTCATGATCTATGAAAACCCCGCTGCCCGTCCCCGATTCTATTTTGCCTCTCCCGTCTCCCATATTGCAGAGGACGAGCTCAAAGCGTTTGAGCTCTTAAAAACCATGCCCGATTCTCCCCGCGGAGTATTTGTTGAATGCCCTAGAGAGGCACCGGAGATCATCTGTACCGATAGCGAGATGCCTGGTTTTGATGGTGAGGGAACCATAACCCTTGAGACAAAGAAAAATACTGAATCAGTACTCAAAACCACATCAGATGAACCACAACTCCTCGTCTTTTCAGAAAACAATCTCCCCGGCTGGAAGGCATATATAGATGAGAAAGAAGTGCCGCTCCTCATGGTGGGAAGTGTGTATATGGGAATCATCGTCCCTCCAGGGACTCATGAGGTACGATTTGAATTCAGCTATGGGACGATATTGGAGGAGTTTTGGAAGCAAAGGACAAGTAAGTAAAAACCGTGTATTATGGAGCCAAATAGTTTTAATAACCAAAAGAAAGTATATGCCTCAATCCCCAGAAAACCCTGGTTTTACTCCGGAAGAAGAAAAGAAAGAAGAGCTCCCTGAATGGGCTAAGATGATTGAAGTAAACTATCGCACACTACGTGCAGCTCTTTCAAAAAAAGACCATGAACTTGGTACGACTACCTTTGAAGCGTCGTACAAGAAGGAAGTAAAAGCTCAAATAAGGAAGAAATTCTACCATTTTATTGATCAAGCAATAGAAGAAATTCCGGAAGCGATACCACTCTACAAGGGGTTCCAGAAAACAGCTGAGTTGGGAACTGATGCTAAGCAGATTACTCTGTCTGCGCGCTTCAATTCTGCATACTACTTACCCAAAACAAATGAAAAATATGAAATCCGGAGAAACGAAGAAAAATACTTTCCGGACAGCCCTCAATTTATAGGATTTGAAGAAGCGAGAAAACGATCTATGTCCCATGTATATTTTAGATCTCTTACTGATTTAGGTCCTCAATATAACGATCAAGGATTAGGCGTACATGAGATCAACGTAATTTTAGAGCACCTAAAGGGTAAAACTCTTAAGCCCGAAACAAGAGAGCTTGTAGAGGAGCTCGAACGAAATGTCGCAGCTATAGAAGTGGAAGAAGAGGCAACAAAGAAACGGCTAGAACATGAACATGCAGAGATTTTAAGAACCAGAATATTCAATCTGGTTAATTCAATTGAGAAGGATTCAAGCAGAGAACTACCTGATAGAGTTGAAGCTGGTTCAGCTATTCACGGTACCGGAAATGTTTTCCTATTACCTCACGAAAAGAGGATGGTCGTAGTTCCTAAAACAACTCGTACAACATGGACTGGGAAGGAAGTTAAAGAATATGATTTTAACAAAGCAGTAGAGGCAACAGACGAGGAATGGGTCCATAGCGATTTATTGAGTCACGTGATTATGAACTCACTTCCAGAGAAAATTCGTGAAATGATAATGAGTAAAAGATAAAACATTCTTCTTATAGTTTTTTATAGAAAAAAAGAGCGACAATGGTCATCGCTATCCGGCCGGCTACGCGGGCGATAACCACACCCCAGAGCTTAAAGTAAATGCCGCCAAAAAAGAGGAGTGCAATTTGTATGACCGAGGAGGTAACGTTAAAAACATAAAGCTCTCGCACTTTTGATTTTGCCTGGAGCGCGGGCAGAATAAATGAGGGCGCGAAGTTGAGGAATGAGAGCATGTATATTTGAGCGTAGGGCACAGCATCAAGGTATTGCGGGAATAAAATTTTGAAGATCAGAGGTGCTGCAAGAATAAATGCGACGATAAGTATCACGCTCTCGATAAAAAAAACCAGCATTTTTCGGGGAAGACTTCGTTTTAATTCTTCTGATGATTGAGTACTCCATGACGGAAAACCGATAATAGGGATAAACGAGTGGAATATTTTTAACTGCTCAGGTACTGCTGATGCAAACGAGTAGACCGCAAGGGCTACCGGACCGGTAACATTAAAGAGAATGATTTTATCTATATAGTTTGCGATGCCCACCAGCACATCCATGAGGCTCAAATGTTTTCCATAGGTGAGCCAATGTGGATCCACTGCCGTATTGGGCTTGAAATGTTTAAGCACATAGCGGTAGACAAGCGTGCGTAACACGACGTGCGCGGCAAAATACACGCCGATCAAGATGAGGAGGTTATGGGTGAGGAGGAGGGTGATACCCATCGCAAGGGTGTATCCCGCCGTAACCGCCATGTCGGCGATGGTATCTTCTTTAAAAAGCTTTTTTCCATTCAAAAAGCTTGCATAAAGTGTCGGGGTGTCAAAGAGCGGGAAGAAGGCGGCAACCACGAAAAATCCGTATCCGAGGAGCGAGTGTGCTCCGTACGAAAGATAGTAAATCCCTACCCCGAGCGAGGCGAGGCTTCCCAAGAATGACCACTTCAAGCGAAGCTTGAATGCGGCTTTAATAGTTCCTTCAAAGCCCAAGACGACTGATCGGATGACCGAGGTATTAATGCCGGTGAGCGTGAAAATGAGAAGTGTCGATGCAACCGAGAGAACGTATTTATAGAGCCCATACGTTTCTTTAGAAATATAGTTTGCGAAGAGATAGGCAAGCACGAGACCGGATAGCTTGGCTACTATGTTTCCGAGCGTAATCCAAAAAGCTCCCCTGAAGAGTGATCGGAGATTAGTCTTTGTATATTTTTCAAAAAAAGCAAGAATTTTTTCCATAAAAGTAACAATTAATACGCCCTCATACTCCTTCTACTAACCTTTACGTGATTTGGTTTGCTTCGCGGTATATCTGTTGATATACTAAAAACCTAGATTTCCCTTCTTGTATCTTTATGAAGCAGGTACTTATAACTGGCGCCGGAGGTTTTATAGGGAGCAACCTCATACGAAAACTCCTCACGGAAAAATATGAAGTTCACGCGATCGTCAGAGAAACCACAAATCTGTGGCGGCTTCGAGATATTGAATCCCATTGTACCATGCACATTGGGGATCTTGGAGATAAAATTTGGGTGCAGACACTCATAGAAAAAGTACGTCCGGATATAGTCATACATACGGCACAATATGGCGGGTATCCATTCCAAAAAGACGTAGAGAAAACGATCAAAACAAATTTCGTTTCAACAACGCATCTCATTGATGCAGCACAGAAAGTTGGCGTGGAGCGATTTATAAACACGGGGAGTTCTTCTGAATATGGGAAAAAACTCGCGCCTATGAATGAGGGAGATCTCTTGGAACCAAACAGTGTGTATGGGGTAGCGAAGGCCGCCTCAACGCTCTATGCAGTCCATTGTGGTCGTGAAGAAAAGCTGCCAATTGTTACGCTCCGGCTCTTTTCAGTCTATGGGCCCTGGGAAGAGCCAGGGCGGCTTATGCCGACAGTTATGCTTCGCGCGCTGGATCACAAAGAGCTTGAACTCGTGTCCCCGGCCATTGCGCGCGACTTCGTCTACATGGATGATGTAGTTGATGCCTACATGGCCGTAGTCGAGAAAAAGGTTCCTCCGGGGGCTATCTTGAATATTTGTACTGGTATACAGCAAACGCTCAAAGATGTTGCCGATAATCTCAGTCACGCAGTAGGAACAAAGCTCAACGTGAAGTGGACTGGAAAAGGGAGAAGCTTCGATACAGACATGTGGGTAGGAGATGGGACGCACACAAAAAAGCTTCTCGGGTGGCATCCCCGTTTTGCTCTTCGAAAAGGAATTGCGGAAATGCTCGCGTGGATGAGAGAGCATAGGAAACAGTATGAAGCTATCTAGTATGGAAAATAACAAGAGCGATATTGCATTTTTAAAAGAGACAGCAAGGTCTATACGGAGAGAGATTCTCCAGATGGTTGCCCGGGTAAAGAGTTCTCATATCGGGGGGAGTTTTTCTGTGGTTGATCTTCTGACCGCACTCTATTTTTCTTTTTTGCACATAGACCCGAAACAGCCGCTTCTCCCTACGCGAGATCGGCTCATTTTTAGCAAGGGCCACTGTGCGGCTGCACTCTATGCGGTGCTTGCAGAGAGGGGGTTTACCTCCAAAAATGTACTCAATGATTATTTTGCTGATGGCAAACTTTTAACCGGTCATCCTACTAAAAATTGTTTGCCGGGGGTAGAGATTTCAACTGGTTCCTTGGGGCACGGCCTTCCGATCGGGGCGGGTTTTGCGTATGCTGCTAAGCAGGATAGTGCATCATATCGTACAGTAGTCGTGATGAGCGATGGCGAGTGTAATGAGGGCTCTGTGTGGGAAGCGGCCCTTTTTGCTGCACATCACAAATTGGATAATCTGCTCGCAATTATTGACCACAATAAACTGCAAGGATTTGGGAGAACTGACGAAGTGTTATCGCTCGAACCATTTGTAGAAAAATGGAAGGCATTTGGGTGGGGAGTAGAAGAGGTGAAAGGACACGGCTTCGCGGAGATTCTTATATCCTTAGATCGCACTCCTTTTATAAAAGGCCGCCCGAGCGTTATCATTGCGCACACGATCAAAGGCAGAGGAGTCTCATTTATGGAAAATACGCTTGACTGGCACTATAAATATCCGAATGGGGAGGAATTAGCACGGGCGCTTAAGGAACTAGAATAAATTATATATATGCGCACCGCATTTATAAAAGCTTTGAGTGAGGTAGCGGCACAAGACCCTCGTATTATGTTGCTCACGGGTGATTTGGGGTATGGGGTGCTTGAGCCGTTTATGAAGGCATTTCCTAAACAGTATGTTAATTGCGGCGTTGCCGAGCAGAATATGATCGGTTTTGCGGCGGGGTTAGCTCTCGCGGGCAAGATCCCTATCGTCTACTCGATTGCGACCTTTGCTACGTTCCGATGTTATGAACAGATCAGGAACGACGTTTGCTATCAGAACTTAAATGTAAAAATAGTCGGAGTGGGTGCCGGGCTTACCTATTCGCAGTATGGAGCGACCCACAATGCGATGGAAGACATGGGCGTCATGCGTACGCTGCCCAACATGACCGTCGTTGCTCCGGGTGACCCGATGGAAGTCGAGCTTGCGACGAAAGCATTGTTGCGCCATGAGGGCCCCGCGTATCTCCGCATCGCTGCTCGAGGGGAGCCGACGATACACACGAGTGCGCCATCCTTTACCCTCGGAAAAGGTATTATCGTAGAAGAGGGTAAAGATATAGCACTCATCGCTACCGGCAATATGCTCGAGAATACAGTAAAAGCAGCAACTCTCCTTAAGTCTCAGGGAATCTCTGCGCGCGTCATAAGCATGCATACCATAAAGCCCATAGATAGAGCGCTCATCGAAGAAACCATGCAGAAATTTCGCTTATTTGCTACCATCGAAGACCATAGCGTGATCGGTGGTTTAGGAAGTGCGGTCGCAGACGTTGTGGCGGAAATAGGATATACGGGCGTATGTGTGCGTATTGCCGCACCAGACGCGTTTCAGAAAACAGGCGGATGGCTG
>JAGVPS010000093.1 GCA_020052135.1 Minisyncoccota bacterium | reverse complement strand
GACTTTACGGAATGCAAACGCTATGTAGAGAGAAATCCCTACGAGCACGAATATAAAAGCGGTGATGGCTTTTTGTCGAAGCTCGCCCCCGACAGCCGCACCAATTGTTTCAAACCGAAGCTCGGTTATTTCTCCCAGTTTCTCGGTGAACTTTAAAAGATACGCGGAGTGATTTGCTTCGCTTGTTTCGGGTAGACGGATAAGAAATCCTGCCTCGCTGGTTTCAGTTATGAGCGCATCGGATACAGTTAACTCTTTTACAAAGACATCCTGCACTTCGGCTCGGCTGACCAGTATGGCGGGCTTAATCTCCCAAAGCGTACCTCCCACAAAATCAATGCCCGGCTTAAATCCATACACGGCAATCGCAACAATACTCGCAAGAACCAAGAGTCCCGAGATGGAAAGAAATATTGATTTTCGGCCGATGATGTTAAACATACATGTAAAATGTAAATATCAAAATGAAAAATTACAGTTTATAATGATAAAATGTTCTGAAGCGGAGCGAGGAACTACAGAAATTTTGAACTTTGATTTTTGCATTTTAATTTTTACTGAATACCCTCAATATTGTCCTCGTTACCGTAATCGCGGAGAACATACTCATCAATACGCCAATAAGGAGCGCGAGGCCAAACCCTTTGATAAATCCTGTGGTGAAGTAATACAAAATAATTGAGGTGATGATGGTCGAGATATTCGAATCCCGGATTGAGAGCCACGCGCGCTTAAACCCTTCCTCAAGCGCGAGTGTTCGGTTCATGCCCTTTTTCACCTCTTCTTTTGTGCGCTCAAAAATCAAAATGTTCGCGTCAACTGCCATGCCTATCGACAGAATGATACCGGCAATACCCGAGAGCGTCATGGTTACCCCTACGCCCTTAAACACGAGGAGTGTGATCGGGATATAGATGAGAAGCGCGAGCACGGCCGCAAGGCCCAGCGCCCGATAGTAGAGCACCATAAAGAGCATGATGATCAATGTTCCCACGGCGCCCGCAAAGAGCGTTTTTTGCAAAGAATCACTGCCTAAAGTCGCGCCTACAGTTTGTTGGCTAATGAGTCCAATGGGCGCCGGCAATGCGCCCGCATTAAATCGCGAGACAATATCCCGCGCTTCATTCAAACTGAATTGGCCAGTGATTTGCGCCCGACCGCCCGTAATTTTTTCCTGCACAACCGGTGCAGTGACAAGCGCCCCGTCCAGGAAGACTGCAATCTGCTTGCCGATGTTCTTCTCTGTCAATTGTTCAAATATGCGCGCGCCATCATCATTAAATACCAAACTGATCTGCGGCACTCCCGTTACTTGATCAAATATGAGAGATGCTCCCACAATATAGCGCCCCGTAAGCTCGCTCTGCGTAAATGCTTCCTCAACAGGCGTGCTCGTGGAAATGCCCTCATTCACCTCGGCAAAAACCAAAAAAGGAGTTTCTCCAATCTCTTTAATGGCTTCGGAAACATTTTGAATACCGGCAAGCTCCACAATGAGACGATGAGAAGTGCCGCTCTTTGCGCTATAGACTTGCGGTTCAGAAACGCCGAACAAATTCACGCGCCGCTCTATGACATCCCGCAGTCCCGCCAGCACGGAGTCGCGATCGGCATCGAGGACATTTGTCATATCTACTTCATACGTCAGATGCGCGCCGCCAACGAGGTCAAGCCCCAGCCGCCAGGGACGAATGTTTGCTCCAAACCCGCGCGGAAAAACAAAAAAACCGGCAAGGACGGCGATAACCAAAATGGCAACAAGCGGTATAAGCGGTTTCTTTCGCATTCTAAGAATATAAACACTTTAAATGAGCGGCTGGAAAAAAGCAACCAGTATTTGATTTCGTTATATATTTCGGATAAGATTTGAAACATTGCCCCCATAGCTTAATGGTAAATCCCGCAATGCGGGGCTTTTAAGCAGTACATATGCATTTCGCCTATATCCTCGAAAGTGAAAAGGATGGGAAAAGATACATCGGCTCAACGAGTAATCTTTATCAAAGACTGGCATTTCATAATGCAGGCAAAAATACATCGACAAAATATCGAACCCCATTAAAAATCATTTTTTCAAAACAATTTGCAGATAAAAAATCAGCCACCGTTTATGAACGTTGATTGAAAAAACAAAAGGGAGGAATTACAATAAAGCAACTCCTTAAGGAAAGCAAAAGCAATTAGCTCTTGCCCCCATAGCTTAATGGTAAAGCAGCTGCCTTTTAAGCAGTTGACCTAAGTTCGATTCTTAGTGGGGGCACACACAGTTGACTTTTACTATGTATGTGCTATAATCACATATAGCAACCTGGGAAACTAGAAAGGGTGCCAGCAGGCAACCGTCCCGGGTAAGAACTGAATCGCGAACACGCCCACGAAGGGCAGAATGAGGAACTGAATGTCAGTTATTGATTCGCACCGGGTCTTCACGGGGAAGAAGAGTCTCCCCGCGGTCGTGGAGGAGCTGCGCGAGGCGGGATTCGTCCACGTGACTGGTATCAGCACGTTATGCTCCAGAGACAGCGACGGTTACTTGATCGGCTCCCGGCTGAATCCACAGGACTTCGGGAAGTGGGACCACAACAACGGCACAGTGGTCCTCGTGACCGAAGGCGGAGAGGTGTGGCTCGCCGCGGATTCGGGCGGCTCCGCAGGCAGGGCGCTCGAGGAGATGGCAAAGCGCCACGCGCCGAAAGGCCAGGGTGCCTATGTCCCCCTCTCGAATGGAGAGCGTGTGAGCGCACACGACCTCCTGCGCCGCGTCGCGAGTCCGTACTTCGGCCTCGCCATGCCGATAGCGGACGACGACTGAACCATCAAGAAACCCCCTCGGGTCGCGCACCGCGCGACTCGAGGGGTTCTTTATTTTTATACCTTCAAAACTTACAGCTCTCCTTTTAATTCTTTAAGAATATCTTCCGCTTTCTTCGAAAGTTTCTTGGGAATTTGTACGCGGAGATCAATCCGCAGATTGCCCCTGCCGTGCGAACCCAGGTGCGGCATGCCAGCCCCCTGAACCGTGATTTCTTCGCCAAAGGTAAATGTTTGAGGAATAGCAATCGAGATTTTCTCTCCGCTAATAGTTTTTACTTCTACACTGCGATGGATTAATAGATCAACAAGGCGCATCTCCTCGCGCATCAGGAGATCATCTCCCTCGCGCGTAAATACCGGATGCGGCTTTACCCGAATACGGACGTATAAATCCCCTGCTTCGGCGCCGCGCTCGCCCATCTCCCCAGCTTTGGTCACCTTAATGACTTGTCCGTCAGCAATACCCGGAGCAATCGTGAGTTCAAGTGTCTTTTCGCTAGTAATTCGGCCGGAACTACTGCAGGTACCGCAGATTTTGTTGGGAATCTTTCCCTGGCCAGCGCACTTTTTACACTCACGCACCTGCTGAAAATTCCCAAAAAAGGTTCTCCGGGATTCCTGAATCTCTCCGCGACCGTCGCACGCACCGCAATCAGTAAAACCTTCTTTAGGGAAGTGCCCCAGCCCGGCACACTTCTCGCAGACGATATGCGTCTTAAACGTAATCGGCTTTCTAGCCCCGCGATACGCTTCCTCAAGCATAATCTCTTGAATAAATTCGAGGTCTGCGCCACGCTCATAGGTGCGCCGCTTGCGCTTCACTCCCATTCCTTCGAAAAAAGCATCGAACATATCTCCTAGGTTCCCCATGTCTTCAAACCCGCTCGGATCAAAACCAAACTCAAAACCGTTTCCTCCGAAATTTCTAAAATCAAAACCACCCTGGCCACCCCCGCCCATACCGTCGAATGTTTTACCAAATCGATCGTATTGAGCCCGCTTCTCCTTATTCGAAAGCGTTTGATATGCCTCATTTATCTTTTTAAACATCGCTTCATCGCCACCTGCCTTATCGGGGTGGTATTTATGCGCAAGCTTGCGATAGGCCGTCTTAACTTCGTCCTCGGTTGCGTTGCGACTTAACCCTAATAGTTTGTAGTAATCTTTTTCCATAAAAGAATTGTGATACTAATATACTAATTCATGCGAATGCTACGAATACATACTAATAATTCGTAGTATATTTTTTGCATTAATACACATCTGTATATTGGTGTTTATAATACAATAACTTCTCTCCGCGCTTCCACTGATTCAATGCGCATGAAGCCAACCGCCAACGCTCCATGATACACCAAAAACGCACATGCGATAGCGATATACGCAAAGATAACGCCAAGGCCTTTTGCGAAAAGGAACATGAGGACTCCGATTCCCGCAAGCGCCGCAGTCTGAGCGCTCGGGGAGAGCGCGCGTAACTTTTCCGCGAGAATCGCATAGAGCACGTCTCCAACGAGCTCTTCGCCCTGTATGCTCATCTCCAAAGACTCGCGGGCATTTTGAAGCACGCCCCTAATCGCCTCCTCAACCACTGCATCGGGTACGTTTTTCCCGAGTTTTTCCCTCACCACATCCTCAACAACGTCATGTATCGAACTTTTTAATGAAAAACCGGGAATCATGGTTGCTACAATGGGCTCGGCTCCCTGAAGCGGCCCGAGAACAGCTTCGCGGGGAATTGAAAATCCGTTTGCTTGGATGCTTGATACAAGCATAAAAGCTCCAAAAAGAGCGATTGCGGTTACAAAGGTTTGGCACGCGCGAAACGCTATGCGCGCAAAGTGTATGTTAACCGCATTCGCTACTTCGCGATGTACCCGCACATACCCCGCGATAAGCCACACCACCGCAAGAATAAAGCCGGTCAACGGTATCACCTGTATCGGAGTACGCGAACCAATAGAGAGGGCAATGGCGCTTCCCACTACTATTGCCCCGCCAACCTGTTTTTTTGGTATCAGAAAAGTAACCAGTACGAGCATGACGAACCACATAACCGCGCTAGAGAAGAATGGCCATGTTTTTGCATCCGCACCCCCCGGCATTACCGTGTAGAGAAAATACCCGAACGCATACCCGCATATAAGCGCGAGGACTCCCAAGATTCCAATTTTCAGTTGTGACCGATCATGAGCCACCGGCTTCGTGTCCATGTTTTAGAAGCTTACTATATATGATTCCTCTAATATACCTGAACCGCACGACCAACACACGTTAACTTTTGGGCTCGTTTTGTTTTGGTTCTTCACCTCCAGTACCCGCAGGTCCTCCTTCGCCCGGCTTTCCATACAATGCCGAACCGATTTTCTGAATCTCGGTTGAGAGATCCTGGACTGCCTGCTGTATCTTTTCCGCATCAGCACCGTCCTTCACCTGCTTCACGTTTTCTATTTTTTTTGTAATCGCTTC
>JAGVPS010000100.1 GCA_020052135.1 Minisyncoccota bacterium | reverse complement strand
GGTACTCACCTGCGGGCGCATATGCGCACGCCGCGATCGCGCCTGCGGGATTTTTCTGGTTCGAGCCCCCTGCGTCGCGGCCCATGCTCCCAAAACAGCTCATGCGATATGTTTCGGGCGCGATCGCGCACGCAGATGCGATTTTTGAAAAATCATTTGTAAAGAGTTGCATCATGCGTGACGTCTGGAGAAAGTAGCAGGATGATTTGTATTTGTTAGCGAGCGCGGAATCGGTGCACGGGTAGAGCGGATCGTCCGAAAGATAGTTGGTGAAGTGCCCCTCTTCAGAACTCAACCCGCCCACGATATTTTCCATGAATACGCCGGTCCAGCACGAGTCTTGTCGTTCGGAGAGGAGATCACAACTTTCAAGTGCGTCAAAGAGCTCGTAGTTTGCCCACGCCATGAGCCCGTGTCCGATGCCATGAATGCATTGATGGCTGAAAAAGGGATTCAATTCTGTGGAGCAAAGCGTTTTAAGGTTTTCCTCAAGGTTCGCGGTGCCGTGTTCTTTAAAGTACGCTTCGGTTGCGCCGTGGTAGCACCCCGAATGGCACTCGGCGCTACATTCCCGGAAGGATTCTTCCCCATAGATTTCATAGGAAAAACGGCCTGCTCGGTGGGCGCTGTCATGGCAGGAGCCGTATATAGAGGAAAGCTCGTTAAGCCGCTTGAGCGTCTGCTGAGGACCGAATTTTCTTACATACGAGAAGAGCGCAGTTTCGTCAGAGAAGATAGTCGTTGCATTTTGATCAATGGATGTGTCGTATGCCGGAGTTTTGGTTTCCAGCGAGTTCGTCTGCATGGTTTGTCCGAGCACATACCAAAGCGCAAAAATAATAATTATGCCAAGAGTTCCCCACGGGAGAAAACGTGATGGAGATTTCATAAAAATATTCTTCTCTATCATAACGAATATCTCATCGTTATGGAAATTCACGAACTTTTTCTGCGAACTGCGGCGATTTACCCCCACAGCAAAATAAAAGATTTGTTGGTGTGGGGGTTTATGCACAGCTTGCATCGTTCACTAATGTTTTTATATGGTGTATAATTTTTGTATCAAGTAGCGATGAGTGAACATTCCAAAAATATTTCTGTTACGAACAGATCTTTTCTGAAAGGTCGAAGCATCTTCTTAACTTATTTTACTTTATGAAGAAACGAAAGAAGGCAACTAAGAGAAAGGCGACCAAGAAGCGAGCGACGAAAAAACGCACGACCAAGAAGCGCCGCAGATAGTTTCTCTTTCAGAGTTTCTGCTCTGATAAAAAATAGGCCAGTGGCCTATTTTTTGTTATCTGTGGACCCAGGGAGAATCCCTGCCCGCCGAAGTTTTACGAAGGAGGGGGCTCCCGCCCCCGCCAGAGGCGGGCAAATCGGTAACCTAAAGCAAAATTTCACCAATCTTGTGGACCTAGGCGGAATCGGACCGCCGTCCCGGCAATGCGAATGCCGTGTTCTGCCACTGAACCATAGGCCCGAGTAAAACCTATGGTGAAAATTTACTACGGGGCGCAGTGCGAATGTTCCCGATTTGTATGAAAATCTTATGATTTTTATCAACAAATCGCAACCCCGTGTTTTTCAAAGTTGCGGGGCCGCGTAATACCCCTGCCTGCCGGTAGGCAGGACTTTACTATGGGCCCGGTAGTCTTACAGTATATAGTATTCTAGTATAGACAATATATATTACTAGCTCGCATGGCTCAAACATTTAAACGGCATATCGAAAACTTTACCTGCGAACATTGCGGGGAAAAAGTTGAGGGTAATGGCTACACAAACCATTGTTCGCAGTGCTTGTGGAGCAAGCATGTAGATGTGCATCCGGGGGATAGGGCCGCAACCTGTGGCGGACTCATGGAACCGATTCACGTGTCGTCCAAAAAAGATTCATATGTAATCACGCACCGATGCGTTACCTGCGGGTATGAAAAAAATAATGAATCTGCTACAGACGACAGCGTTGATGAACTTATTCGTGTTGCCCGCAGGGCGGTTTCTAAACCATAGTATTTGTTCTATGCTAAAGAGGCGATGAGCGCATCAAAGAAAAAAATCTTGATTGCCGAAGACGAGCCGCAACTTCGAAAAATGCTCGTGGATAAATTTTCCGTTTCCGGATTTGTGGTATTTGGCGCGGAAGACGGAAAGGTCGCTCTTGCAATGGCTCTCAAAGAACACCCTGATCTTATCCTGCTTGATATCTTGATGCCCGTCATGGACGGCATGGAGATGCTTCGCGAGTTACGAAAAGATTCATGGGGAAAAAATGCGCACGTTATGTTACTTACCAACCTCCGCGGTTCGGAGCGCGTTCTCGAGGGAGTTGAACTGGGCGTGCGGGAATATTTTATAAAATCAGATTGGAAGCTTGAAGATATCGTAAAAAAAGTTACAGAAAAATTAGGAATTGCATGAATGAGCGAGCACGAGAAAGAACCACAGAGAATCCTTTTAGTGAGATCCAAAGAGAAATCGTGGAAGCACCTGCGCGAGTAGCGGAGGATATGGAGCGTAGCGGGAATTCGTGGATAGCAGCTTTTGCAAACCGCGCACAGGGGATAGGAGGGAACGTTTCCTTGTTATTAGACAAAGCGTCGCTCTCCCCAGAGCGGCGCCTTGAGATCACTAGCCGCGTCCAGGCTCTCTATATGAGAGTGAGCGAAGCCACCACTCTCTACGCTGAACGAGGCATCGATCCTTCTCCTGAAGCGAAGGAAGGACTTTTTAATTTACTAGATGTGTTTAAGGAAGATATGTAGTGTTTTACTAGTTATCCACACGAAGCGCCTACTTCATCTCGCGCGTGCCGTATAATAGAGATATATAAAGCAGAAATAAAACGCTTATAAAAGGTCGATGGTAGGTGCGGCGCCTCATACGGGCGTATGCACGGATTGTCTAGCTAAAATCATTTCTTTATTCGGATACAACCTTATATGAGTATTCAAGCATGGGTAGATACATTAGCGCTTTCTTTGCAGGACGTGTGGTTCCAAGTTTCTGGCTTCCTGCCCGAACTTATTGGAGCACTCATCATCGTTATTGTGGGCATTATAGTAGCTTCGGGTCTCGCTAAGCTCGTTGAGCGCATTGTGTTTCATTTGAAAGTTGACACAGTGCTTCGTCAAGTTGGCTTGGAAAATTATCTTGAGCGGGGGAGCATTCATTTGAATGCCGGCCATTTCTTGGGCCAGCTCGTGTACTGGTTCTTTATTGTGGTGTTTTTACTTGCCGCGTCTGATGTATTGAACTTCGACGCGCTTTCTGGATTTTTGAGAGAGATTTTGAACTACATTCCGCGCGTCATTGTAGCAACGGTTATCCTTCTTATCGCGTTTGTCGGTGCTAACTTTGTACGCGGATTGGTGCGCGCTTCAGTGATGGGCGCGCGGCTTCATTCAGCCAAAACACTCGGCACGGTTGCCTGGTGGGGTATTACCATTTTTGGATTTCTTGCCGCGCTCGTACAATTGGGTGTTGCGGTACAGATTATCAACACCTTGATCACGGGACTCATCGCTATGCTCGCGCTCGCTGGCGGTTTGGCGTTTGGTCTCGGCGGAAAAGAGCATGCCAATCAGTGGATTGCGCGGATGAAAGACGAAATGGGACATCGGTAGAAATCTGTTTTTCCCAAACATAAAAACCGCCCGTGAGTCCCGTTAGAGGCGCGCATCTGTGAGGGATGCGCCAGTTGCCAGAAGCAACTTGCCTCTAACGGGATGAGAGGCGGTTTTTTGTGGTGTCCACCGCCTCTTGACACTATTTTTCTTCCCTCTATACTAATATCTACTAATGTATATAACCCTTCATATCAAAGAGCGGCTCCCAGCCTCCTAACTTTTGTATGGAGTTTAGGAAACCGCTTGAATGAGCGGTTTTTTGTTCTTATTGGAGAAGATTCATCTTAGGCCAGTGGAGATGAGTGTGTGTCTCCAGTGGCCTGCGATGAAAGAGTCTCGATTGAGCCGACTGTAGCTTGAAAATCGAAAAGCAAGAATACTTAAGTAAAAGTCTTTAGTCTTCATGTTAGTAAAACGGAAATTGGTCGCCTGTGGCGATCGCTCTACGCACGGAGAGTATCTGTGTACAGAGAACGTATCTGCGTTTTCCGTTACGAAAAATATCGCTTACTTCGTAAGCCTCATCAGCGAATAGCGAATCAGACCCGAATGTACGAATTCGTAGATTCGAAATTAATTCGTTATTCGTTGATAAGCTCGCGGAGCGAGCGTGTGTGGTTAGTCAGTAAGGGCGTATGGAGGATGCCTTGACACTAAACGGCGATGAAGGACGTGGCGTGGCTGCGATAAGCTTCGGGGAGGTGCTTAGCAACCTGTGATCCGGAGATTTCCGAATGGGAAAACCCCATCTAGTAAACCTAGATGACTCTCGTACATAAGTGACGAGAGAGCGTACCCGCTGAAGTGAAACATCTCAGTAAGCGGAGGAGTAGAAAACACACTGTAGCAATACAGAATATCCCCTGAGTAGCGGCGAGCCAAAAGGGGGAAGCCTAAACTTATGCGCATCTCACTAAGATTCGATGTGACTAAAATGTAAAGTTGAAAAATCAAAGTGAAAAATTATGAAATTGTTCAGCGAAGCTGAACTCATATATTTTACATTTTGATATTTACATTTTGAATTTGTAGCACCGAGTTTTAGCGAGGTGCGTATGAGGGTTGTAAGGTGAGAACACTTAGAGGGATATAACGCAGAGTCTCCGCCAGCTGGCGGAATAGTACTTTGCGTTATGTCTCTTTGAAAAGAGTTACAAATTTGTTTGTTAGCTGAAGTCGCTGGAAAGCGACACCAAAGGAGGTGATAGTCCTGTAAGCGAAAATAAACAAACTCTTGTTCTAATCCTGTGTTTCACATATGACACGAATTTGGCGGAGCGAATTTGAGACAGATTCGCGACGCGAAGAGCGAAGTGTATCCGTAGATACACGAGTGATGAGCAACAAGAAAGCTGGCACAAATTCGCCCGCTTGAAAACAAGAAGCTCTAGATTGAGCTCTTGCATCGTTGTTCCTCCTCGGAGTACGCGTTGCGTACACCTTCGTTGTCGCGCCTCGCAATTATCTCAATCTGGAGCTTCCAAATTTCGCGACATATGTGAAACACAGGATGTACATTCTTGAGTACCTCGAGGCAAATAAACTTTGAGGGAATCTGCCGGTACTATCCGGCAAGGCTAAATACGTTTAGTGATCGATAGTGAACTAGTACCGTGAGGGAAAGGTGAAAAGCACCCCGGAAGGGGGATGAAATAGAATCTGAAACCATATGCCTACAAGAAACGGAAGCACGGCCAGTGCGTAGCACTGGAATGACTAATTCCTAATTAACCTAATTCCTAATCAATATCTAATGACTGAATTTTAAAATTTGGACATTGGGATTTATTTGGAAATTAGAAATTAGAGCTTAGAAATTCCACTGCTACGCAGTGGTGTGTAACCGTGTGCCTATTGAAGAATGAGCCAACGACTTTATGGATACGGCAAGGGTAAGTCCGCGTGACGGATGGACCCGTAGGGAAACCGAGTCTTAAAAGGGCGTGCCGATGCTTCGCATTGGAATAACTAATTTCCAAGTACCAATTCCTAAATTAGGAATTAGATATTAGGTATTAGAAATTCCACTGCGGAGCAGTGGCCTAGTCGTATGTGTAAGACCCGAAGCCAGTGCGAGCTTGCCTTGGGCAGGATGAAGCGGGCGTAAAAACCCGTGGAGGTCCGAACCGGTGGGTTGTGCAACACCCTCGGATGACCTGAGGTAAGAAGTGAAAAGCTAATCGAGCCTGGTAATAGCTGGTTCTCTCCGAAATAGTTTTAGGACTAGCGCCTCTGTAATTGTCTATAGGGGTAGAGCACTGGATGAGTGGTAATGGGCGAAAGCTCGGCCACCCAATCAAACTCCGAATACTATAGATATAAGAGGTAGTCAGACCGTGGGGGCAAAGCTCCATGGTCGCAAGGGGAACAGCCCAGATCGTCGTCTAAGGCCCCTAAATCGATGCTCAGTGTTAAAGGTAGTCATGTACCATAGACAGGCAGGAGGTTGGCTTAGAGGTAGCCATCCTTTAAAGAGTGTGTAACAACTCACTGCTCAAAGCCCGCAAGGGCGTGGTCCGTGGCGCCGAAAATGTACCGGGGCTAAGCATCGTGCCGAAGACACGGGTGTCATGCATCTCACTAAGGCGAGATGCTTCAAATGTAAAATTAAAAAATCAAAATGGAAAATGTATGAATCGTGAAAATTTATTCAAATTTTCACTCCATAATTTTAAATTTTGAGATTTACACTTTGCATTTTGTAGCACCAAACTTTAGTGAGGTGCGTGACGCGGTAGGAGAGCATTTCTAGTGCGCTGAAGATTGACCCGCGAGGGCGATTGGAGCGCTAGGAAGAGAAAATGTTGGCATAAGTAACCACATTGCCCGTGAGAAACGGGCACCCCGAAAATCCAAGGTTTCCGTGGCAATGGCAATCAACCACGGGTTAGGCGATCCTAAGGCAATGGTGAGAACCGAAGCTGATGGGAAGCCGGTTAATATTCCGGCCCGCCTCTTTTTGTGCGATGGAGTGACGGAGGAAATGAGATGACGCGTCTTACTGGTTTGGCGTTGGGGGCGTGAGCCTGGGCAGTCTGGCAAATCCGGCTGTCTGTCTTTAATGACGACTTGCGTATGCCTTCATAAGATCAGGTTTTTACCTGATTAATGTCATCGAAGAGCCTTCCAAGAAAAACTTCTAAGTTTAGAAAAGAGGCATCGTACCGTAAACCGACACTGGTGGATAGGGCGAGTAGCCCAAGGGGAACGAGTGATTTCTCGCTAAGGAACTCGGCAAAAAAGCGGCCGTACCTTCGGTATAAGGCCTGCCTGTCGTGTCGCTACACGACACTTAATGCAAAATGTAAATCTCAAAATGCAAAATGACAATGCAAAATTTTATAATTTTAAACTGCCATTTTAAACTTTGATTTTTCAATTTTGAACTTGAGTGCCGCGTAGCGGCACGATGGGCCGCAGCGAAAGTATCTCTGGCGACTGTTTACCAAAAACACAGCTCCCTGCGAAATCGCAAGATGATGTATAGGGGGTGACACCTGACCGATGCGAGAAGGTTAACGGTGGCGATCGCATCTCACTTACGTGAGGATGCAGAAAGTAGAGACTAGAAAATAGAATCTAGAATATCATAAGGAATTTCTTAAAAATCTTCC
>JAGVPS010000052.1 GCA_020052135.1 Minisyncoccota bacterium | reverse complement strand
TGGAATACTGACTTTCTATTGCCAACGGCCAAACGCATTCTGCGCACGGCCATTTTTTATCCACAAACAGCATGTTGCCTGCATGCTTTTAAAAAAGATATTATAGAGGCATGAACCGCACACCTCTTATTTTCATTAGTATCGGAATACTTATTCTTGGGGGCATTTTTGGTTTTTGGTTATGGAATAAAAATGCAGAAGAATCCATGACAGAAACGGGTACGGATAATGGATATTGCACGCAAGAGGCTAAGCTTTGCCCCGATGGCTCATACGTGGGTCGTATGCTCCCATCGTGTGAATTTGCCGCATGTCCTGAAAGCGGATCAGGAGTTGAAGAGGCTAATCTTGAACTAAAGCTTAATCAAACCGGCAATGTTCTTGGGGTACGTATTACTCCGCTTGAGGTTATGGAAGATAGTCGTTGCCCTATCGACGTTGTCTGCATTTGGGCGGGACAAGTAGTAGTCCGCGCGCGACTCGAAAGCGGACTTGGCACCGCTCTGCAGCTTTTCACCTCCAACACGCCCATAACGACGGAGGCAGAAACCGTTGAGCTTATCGCAACACAGCCTGCCCCTACGTCTGGAGAGAAGATAGCGCCTGGAGATTATGTATTTACCTTTACCGTAAAAAAACGTACCGCAGACGGGGATGCGAGCAAGGGCTAAACTATTTATTAAATCCCCGCGAAAACCCCTGGCGCCACGCCCCGCCGAAGGCGAGGCTCCGCATCCTGCGGGGCCATGGGTAAACCCGGGAATGAAGGTGAAGCTCAAAATACCACGGCTGTAAAGCCGTGGAGCTTCATTGCACCGTAAGCGCTCCTTTCATGCCCATCGCGCGGTGATTCCCAACCGAGCAATAATACTCGAAGACTCCTGTTTTATCAGCGATAAACTCAACCGTTTCTTCCTGCCCTCCCTGGATTTGCTTCGTGGCTACCTTGAATTCATCAATACCAAAATCATGGAAACCGCTCGCGCTCTTAAAGATGATGCGCACCGTATCTCCCTGATTCACCGTTAAGCTCGCGGGTGAAAAGGAAAAATTCTGTCCGGTGACGGTAAAGGTTTTTATTGTTTCTGCGGGCGCGGGAGGAGCTTGGTCCGTGCTTGCGGGGGATATCACGTTTCCTGTTGTTTCCTTAGGAGCTTCCTGGTTGATAATTTTCGTCGAATTCACGTAGATAACTGCGATGCTGACGATTGCAACGACCGCGATAACAATAGCAATGGCTTTAAACATATTTTTGAGTGAATAAGTAAGGCCTATATTTTATAAGTATAGCAATTCTTTTTGATGCATCAAAATAATTTGTACACACCCCTTGGTTCTGATAGGCTAAACACACAATATACTTCCCCATGAAAACCACTCTCCGCATCCAAAAACAATTGTCGCAAGACCTGCGCGTAGGCTGGTTTCTTACCATTCGCCAAATTCAGCACTCCGGCAAAGGCACTACCGGGCTTATTATTTTCATTATGATTCTGGCATTCTTGAATCTCGTGGTTGTTTCAGGGCTCTTAATCGGTCTTATCGCCGGATCTTTTCAACAATTCAGGGAGAGTTACTCGGGGGAAATCATTATAACTTCCGCCTCTGGCCACAACTATATTGAAAATTCATCGGCGCTTCTCCACTTTCTGGAAAATCATCCGGACATTACTGCAGTATCTCCCCGCCATACGATAACCGCTCAAGTACTCGGAACCCTGAACGACAATCCTAAGAAGAACGAACGCGTAAACCAAGTAGGCGCCCGCATTGTCGGCATTGATCTTGAACGGGAAGAAATTTTGACGGGGTTCTCGCGGTTTTTGCAGTATGGAAAAAATCTCCGCGAAGACGAAGAGGGTTATATACTCATTGGCGCAAACTTAATTAAAAAATATTCTGCATTTGCAGATGTTAATATCCCGGGTCTTGATTTACTTCGCGATGTCGATATTGGAAGCCGTGTGCGCGTGACACTCTTAAGCGATGGTGGTTCCATTAAAAAAGACTTTATCATTAAGGGCATCATTAAGAGCAAGGTGGATGAAATTTCTACCCGCATGTTCGTCCTCGATAAAGAACTGAAGCGACTTATTCCGGTTAATAAGGAGCAATTTCAAGAAATGGCGGTACGGACCGACTATGCAAGCGCGCCAGCGCTCGTACAACAGATTAAGGAGTTCATGGGGTCCTCTGAGGCGCTCATTCAAACCTCAGACGAGGCTATCCCCTCTTTTCTTCGGGATGTTGAAACAACTTTTGGCATTTTGGGAAACGCGCTTTCCTCCATCGCGCTTGTTGTGGCCTCCATTACCATATTCATTGTTATTTTTATCAACGCCATCACCAAGCGTAAATTTATCGGTATCATGAAGGGCATCGGCATTAGCCCGCGCGCTATTCAGTTTTCATATATTTTTCAGGCGCTTTTCTACGGCATCACAGGATCGCTCATCGGGCTTCTGGTAACCTTCGGCTTACTCAGGCCTTATTTTGCCGCGCATCCTATTGATTTTCCCTTCTCTGACGGGATCCTCGTCGCCACGCCGAGCGGAGCAGGAATACGAGTGGCTGTTCTCCTGATCGTTACGCTCATCGCCGGCTATCTTCCCGCTAAACTCATTATCCGCCAAAATACTCTTGATTCTATTTTAGGCCGCTAGCACACCTATATGATACGCGCGGAACAATTAATGAAAACGTACGGAACCGGCGATTTGGCAGTTACGGTGCTGAAGGGGCTCACGCTTGAAATTCGTGATGGCGAATTTGTTGCAATCATCGGCCCATCGGGCGCGGGAAAATCGACGCTCCTCTATCAGCTTTCACTCCTCGACGAGCCCACCTCGGGAGAGGTGTATCTCGACACTATCAAGACATCCAGCCTCACTCAAAAAGAAAAAACTGCTGTGCGGCTTACTAAACTTGGCTATGTTTTCCAAGACTATGCCTTACTCCCTGAACTATCGGCTATCGATAACGTGGTACTCCCTATCCTTATGCAGGGCGTGCCATATACCGAAGCCTTTGCGCGAGCAACGCGGGCGCTTGAGCGGATACAGATGGGGGATAAAATGCTAAATCTCCCGAGTGAGCTTAGCGGAGGCCAACAACAGCGCGTAGCCATCGCTCGCGCGGTTGCCCATCATCCTCATATTCTCTTTGCCGACGAGCCAACTGCTAATCTCGACTCTATGAACGGCCGTCTTGTTATGGACGCGTTTCTGGATTTGCACGCACAGGGGCAAACTATCGTGATGATCACGCACGAGGAAGAATATGCTTCAAAAGCGCATCGAGTAATTACGTTAAAGGACGGAGATATTGTTTCTGACATCGTACAAAAACCAAGACTTTAGAAAAGTGACATCAATCAAGGAATAATATACTATTAGAAATATGAGCTCAGCACTCACGTCAGACATATTCTTTTTTATTACTTCTGCGGCAGTTATTATCTTAACGATTGTCTTTACTATCTCCGGTGTATATGTGGTGCGCATCTTAAAGGATTTTAAAGAAATTTCAGAAAAGATTAAGACGATGACGCGAGTTACCGAAGAAGAATTCGAAAATATACACACCGTTATTACCGAAAGCTGGCTCTTTAAATTCATATTCGGGAAAAAACAGCCGACTAAAAAACAAAATAATAGAAAAACAAATACCTAGACGGAGTGTTAGAAAATTTCTTGCAGTAAAAATTAGACGCGCACCAAGCTACTATTAAACTATGCAAAAAACCTTTCTTCATCAAATACGCGCTGTGTTTAAAAAAACATCTGCCCGGGTTTTCACAATCCTCATTCTAGCGATTCTCGTGGGCGTTGCTTTTGCATCCGGCGGATCGAAAAATTCAAAAAGCGGTACGGTGCGCGTAGAGCGCGGAACGATCGTAAAAAGTATCGAAATCACCGGTAAAACAAAGCCAAAGTCTTCTGTCGATCTCTCGTTTGAGCGAGCCGGTCAGGTAGCACGTGTTTTAGTGCGCGTGGGCGACCAGGTAGCTCAAGGGCAAACACTCGTTGAGCTCGATCGAAGCTTACTTCTCGCGGACCTCAATGATGCAAAGGCAAACTTAGATATTCAACGTGGTAAACTTGCGGAACTCAAAACCGGCAGCTCGCCGGAAACCATACAACTTAAGAAAACAGCTATTACTAAAGCAGAAAACAGCCTGGCGGTTGCCAAACAAAATGTGGTTGAAAAGGTTTCGGACGCGTATACCAAAGCTGATAATGCCATTCATAATAATATTGATCAATTTATATCCGGACCGAATAGCGCAAATCCCATTCTTAGCTTCAATGTTGCCGATGGGCAACTGAAATCCAATATTGAAGTTGGTCGCGTACTTGCAGGAAATGCGTTATCCAGTTTGCATACCGTTATTCTGGAACTTGACCCGAATGACAACCTTCAAAACGCCGCGAATACCGCGAAACAGCATCTGAATACGATAAAAAATTTTCTTGACCTTACCGCGATCGCGGTCAATATACTCACTTCCTCCAGCCTTTCGCAAACAACGATCGATGCCTATAAGGCAGCGGTGTCCTCGGCGCGGGATGATGTGAACACGGCCATACAAAACATCTCAACTGCAAACGAAAAGCTTTCGGATGCGGTATCTGATCTTGCCATCGCGGAGCAAAACTTACAAATAGCGCTCAGTGGCGGAACTGCGGAGCAAATTACCACGCAGGAAGCGTATGTGCGGCAAGCCGAGGCAAAGGTACAATCCGTGAATACGCAGATTGCAAAGACCATACTCCGCGCTCCCCTTGCCGGCATTATTACTCGGGAAGACGCCGACATCGGAGAAATTGCCGAACAGTACAAACCGCTCGTGAGCATTATCGGCAGTGGAGGACTTGAAGTTGAAGCTCAGGTTCCCGAGATTGATATTGGAGCTTTAGCTGTGGGAAATCCCGCGAGTATAACTATTGACGCGTTCCCCGGCGAAACATTCGCGGGAAAGGTAGGGTCTATTGATCCTGCGGAAACTTTAATCGACGGAGTCGTAAACTTCCGGATTAAAATATTTTTTACCACTGAAGATACTCGATTAAAGAGCGGACTTACCTCGAACATTCTTATTGAGACGGCTCGCGCAGAAGGCGTGCTTATACTGCCCGAATCTGCAGTCATTAGAAATTCAGCCGGAGTTTTTGCAAAAAGAGTATTGGATGGCGACGTGGTAAACGTGCCTATTGTCGTTGGGCTCCGCGACAATCAAAGTCTTATAGAAATTGTTGAGGGCTTGAGCGAAGGAGATATGGTTGTAAACGGCGGGAAAGTCAAATAAACGGCCGCGCCGCAGGATTAAGGAGCAACCTACACCCTGAGGTAGCGGCGGATGGCAATAACTCCGGAGATAACCCCTAAACCTATACCAAACAACAACTGATAAAAGAAAAAAGAGAAAAAATTCCCGTAGAAATGAGTCTCGATATTGTCGTTCAAAAAAGAGGTGATATATGGCGCGCTCATTTGGATAACTGGAATCATGAGCGCCATGCTTATGAACGTTGCCACAATGCCAAAAAGCACCGCCTCCACCACATACGGACCCCGAATAAAAATATTTGACGCGCCCACGAGTCGCATAATCGAAATTTCCTCTCGGTTTGAATAGATGGCAAGCTGGATGGTATTGAAGGTAACTAAGATTGCCGTAAACGCAAGGAAGAGCGTGAGCGCAAAGCCCATCTTTTCGGCGGTATCAACAATCTTGTTTAACCGCTCTATAGCTACGCGGCTTTCGGTATAGCTTACCTTTTGCACTTCCTCGGCAAATCCCCCGTTGATATATTCGGCGATCTTTCCGTACTCATTTGGATCACGGGCTTTGATGTTCACGGACGCAAGGAGCGGATTGGTTTCGAGCTCATCCAGAGCTTGCGAAATAGTTTCATTTCCCTTGTACTTTTCCTCAAAAAGCTCCAGAGCCTTTTCACGAGACACATACGTTACGGTTTTTACTTCCTCGAGCGACTCTATGGATCGGGATATTTCCAGTATTTTGTCTTCGGGAACTGTGGTTTTAAAATACACGCTTATGTCAATTTTGTCTTGCAGAGATTGCACGGCGATTTTAGTGAGCATATTAAACATAATAAGCCCCTGAAATACGAGAAGCGCAAGCACCATAACGATAATAGTAGCAATCGAAGTGAGTACGTTCCTTCGAAAACTTTGAATGCCATATTTTATAATGCGTGCAAGTGTGGTGAGCATAGTAGATAATCTAAAATTTAAAGATCAAAGTTTAACATGGAAGTTTCAAATTATAAAATTTTTCATTGTCATTTTTCATTTTCATGACACATGATATTTCCCCTTGGCTTCATCACGAGCAACCCTTCCGTTGCGGAGCTCAATAACCCGCTTGTTCAAATAATTAACCACATGACGATTGTGCGTAGCTAAAAGCACTGTGGTTCCTAGTTCATTAATTTTTGAAAGCAATCGCATGATTTCCTCCGTATTATCTTCGTCTAAATTACCACTCGGTTCGTCCGCGATGATGATCGCTGGCCGATGGATCATCGCCCGCGCAATACCGACGCGCTGCTGTTCTCCACCGGATAATTGATGGGGAAAATGCCGTGCCTTGTCTGAAAGGCCCACCATGTCGAGCACCTGCGGCACCACATCCTGAATTTCGTGCTGGGACCGCCCTTCAACTTCAAGCGCAAATGCCACGTTTTCGTACGCGGTCTTCGTAGACAGTAATTTAAAATCTTGGAACACGATGCCGATTTGCCGCCGCAAATACGGAAGCTCGTGGCTTTTTAGTTTATTTACCTCTTCCGAACCCATAACCACCCGCCCCTTGGTCGGTTTTTCCTCTCCAATTAAAAGCTTAATCAAAGTCGACTTCCCAGCGCCGGATTTTCCCACTAAGGAAACGAACTCCCCTGACTTAATTTCTATATTAATGTCTTCCACCGCAACTGAATCGCGGCTGTAGACTTTTGAGACATTGTAAAAGCCGATCATAGGTATGCGAATGCCTTAGCGAATGGCACATGCTAAAAAAATATGTCTTTCTACTATGAAAGTGTATCACATCTTCGCATCATTCGCATCCAAATTTGTATTTTCGCATCGGTTTTATGACAATTCTAGCTCTGCCTCAATAAACTTGTCCAAATCCCCGTCTAATACCTTGTCCGGCTGATGTACCTCTACTTTAGTGCGATGATCCTTAACCATCTGATAGGGGTGGAGCACATAGGATCGGATCTGATTCCCCCATTCCGGTTTTACTTTTGTGCGAAGCGCAGTAAGCTCCTTTTTATGCTGTTCTTCCATAAGGATAACGAGCTTCGATTTTAGAAGTTGCATGGCCTTTTCCCTATTCTGAGCTTGCGCCCGCTCCGCGCGCGAGGAAATCACAATGCCCGTTGGTTTATGGTGAACCCGTACCGCGGTTTCTACTTTATTTACATTTTGGCCTCCCGGCCCACCCGCGCGTGAAAAAGTTACTTCTATGTCTTCTGCGGGAATCACGAGATTCCGCGCTTCAAATTCAGGCAAAATAGGCACCACTTCAACAAGTGCAAACGAAGTATGTCTCAGTTTTTTTCCTGAAAAGGGCGAGATGCGCACCAGGCGATGTACCCCTGATTCTTTTCTTAAAGTTCCGTACGCAAAATCGCCCTTAATTTCCATTGCTCGATCATCAGTCTGCGCCATTTTCCAGCCACGCCGTTCGGCGTAGCGAAAATACATGCGAAACAGCATATCCGCCCAGTCCTTTGCGTCATCGCCTCCCGCGCCCGCATATAGGGAAAGCAGGGCGGGTAGTTTATCGTATTTACCCGTGAGAGACTTTAAGGGAGATTCAGTCATGGAATTTTGCTACTGTAACAAATTTCAGCAAACCTTACAACAAAAAAATGAGCCGCGTACGGCTCAGGACAACTCCAGAATCAGTTCAAGGGCAGGTCGCGAAGACGTGCCAATCCTTGAGCTCTCCGATAGCGTTCTCGGCGATCGTCTTCTCTCACGGCATCGGCTACTCTTTGCAGAGCCTCGCGCACTCCTGGAATCGCCATGATGTCGATTTGACGTCTCCACTTTTCTGTCTTGGGTTTCTTCAACTTCTTTCGCTTCTGAGACTTCTTCGGCTTTTTTGACTTTGTCACCATTTGCTCCTTTCTAAGGGAAGGTGATGACTTGAAATAATTATACACCATAAAACTCTGATTCTGGAGCCACCTCCCGGACTTGAACCGGGGACCTTTCCCTTACGAAGGGACCGCTCTACCACTGAGCTAAGGTGGCATGCACCCAAAAAACTATAGCAAAATCTAACATAGCGGAGCAAATCACTGCTTCACATACGGGGTATTGCATATTTTTCCATTATATGGTATCATTCATTTTATGAATAAATTTATTACGTTCGTAGGAGTAATAAGCCTTGTGTTTGCTGGTGTTTTTGGACAGGCAACGGGTGCATCCCCGCTTACCGTCATTATTGAAAAGTCGTTCACCGTTCCCGCGCAAATCGTTGCCGTAACTCTTCCTAATCAACCACTCGGCGCGTTTGCGGTAACCGTAGGAGGTGAACCGCTTAAGGTCAGCCAAACTACGTTTTGGGTTTCCGGTTGGGAGGGAACGAGCGGTTCGTCAGATACGCAAGATATTACGAATATCACTTTGCGTGATCAAAACGGAACGATCCTTGCGGGTCCCGTTGATATCAAACCTTCTTCTCCTGAAGTTACTTTCAGCAACAGCATCACCTATCCCGTCGGCACCACACATATATCATTGGTCGGGACGCTGAGCGAAGACTACGCTACTAATGACCTTATTACCATATCCACTACGCCTCGGAAAGATTGGAAAAGGGCAAAGGGTGCTCGCACTGGGGAACAAGCTACCTTAACTGCCGCGACTATTACGGCGAATACGATGACGGTTAAAAAAGGTGGACTTACCGTCTCGGTATCAACGATCCCTTTCACGCAGACGGTGCTTGCCGGCATTCCCCACTTCAACTTCGCAAATTACATACTTGATGCAACAGCATCAGGGGAAAATCTACTCCTCACAGCACTACCCCTTGAATACAACGTATGGAGCGGCAACCCCACGGACCTCACTCATTGTGTATTGCAAGATGGTTCGCTCATACTGACTTCTTCAGTTAATCCGAATGCTCCGTTCACGA
>JAGVPS010000112.1 GCA_020052135.1 Minisyncoccota bacterium | reverse complement strand
CTTGAATTATCAAAGACGATCGTTGCTTGCGCTAAACTCATTTTTGGACGATCGGGAGTACCGGAAAAAATAAGGTCTTCGGCGCGCGCGCCCCTCATATTTTTTGCTTCCCGCTCTCCTAAAAGCCAGCGGATAGCATCGATGATGTTTGATTTGCCTGATCCGTTCGGGCCAACCACCGCGGCAATCCCCGCGGGAAAATTCAGCACGGTTTTTTCCGCGAATGATTTGAAGCCGGAAAGTTCGAGACGCTTGAGATACATAACAATAATTTAAAATGAAAAAATCAAAGATTAAAACTACAAATCAAAATGTTAAAAATTTTAAAGTTTACACTGTCATTTTGCATTTTGATATTTACATTTTACATTACGTGAGTTGCTCCAAAGCTGCTTTAGCCGCTTCCACTTCCGCGTCCTGCTTCGACTGGCCGCTCCCCTCCGCTATACATTCTTCACCGTAAAAAACCCCGACGGTAAAAACCTTGGCATGGTCAGGTCCTATTTCTTTCATTACCCGATAATTAGGGGTAATTTTTTTAGTCTCTTGTATTTTTTCCTGCAACACGCTTTTTGCGTCTTTGTAGAGGCCTTTTTTCATAACCTCATCAAGTTCGCTCATGATAGCAGCGCATATGAATTTTTTAGCGGACGTGTGCCCCCCATCCAAATAGAGAGCTCCGATTACCGCCTCAAGCGCATTGGCAAGAATCACTTCCCGCGCGCGTCCCATGTCCTTTGCTTCTCCGCGCGACAGCAAGATAAATTGCTCAAGGCCTAATTCCCGCGCGATATGAGCCATCATAACGTAGTTCACGAGCGCGGAACGAATAGGCGTGAGCTGTCCCTCGGTATACTCGGGATACCGCTTAAAAAGCTCTTCAGTAACGACAAGCTCTAAGACCGCGTCTCCCAAAAATTCAAACCGCTCGTTATTCGGCAAACCCCAATCCGCGCGTTCATTGAGATATGAACGATGCGTGAGCGCTTCCTTCAAAAGATCTTTGTCTTTAAAAGTATGTCCAACTATTTTTTCTAATGAGCCGAGTTGCATAATACAATCAAATTAAAAATTGAAAGTTCAAAGTTCAAAATGACAATTCAAAATTCTAAAATTTTACACTGTCATTTTGCATTTTGAGATTTGCATTTTACATTTTTTTTGATTTTTCCATTTCCTTATACACGGTTCCTAAAACGCCATTTATGAACTTGCCCGAATTAGGACCGCCATAATTTTTGGCGATTTCGATTGCTTCGTTGATTGCAACCTTATGTGGCACTTCCTCGGGATCAGCATAAAGGAGCTCATAGAGCCCAATACGCAACGCATTTCGATCAATAATGGATATCTGCTCTATCGGCCACTCCGGCGCGGCCCTCGCAATAATATCGTTTATTTCCTTTTCGTGGTCAATCACCCCCTTCGCGATACGCCAAATAAATTCCGGCTCATCAATGCCCGGAGCAAATTCCTCGATGTTGCGCTGAAGCACGGCAGTAAGATCTACTGTCCGATTATAAAAATCCCACTCATAAAAGGATTGCAGAACAACAGAGCGAGCAAGTTGGCGCGTAGCCATAAAAGTTGATGATTTTTCAATTTACGAGTTACTACCGCTCCCCTTTTTTAAGTATCAGATATCCGAGCAAACAGATCAATCTACTTCTTCTTGTAAGCACCGCACTGAATGCAAGTCTTATGCGAAAGCACAGGCCCTTTGCAATTCGGACAGACGGCAAGCTTCAATGGCTTTAATGCCAAATGAGACCGCCGGCGACCGATCTTTGATTTTGAATGATGTTTTGTTGGTACGCCACCCATATTTATAAATAGCCACCATTCGACAAGCTCATGGCGAGCTAGCGATTAGCGACTAGTGATTAAGATACAGACAAAATACATAGTATAGGAAAGCTCAAGGAGCGTCAAACCCTGTTGGAGATTTTATGCTCTAAAAGAGAAAAATGCAGGCGTGGTTTCTAAGGGAGTCAAACCTCATTTAGTTGTCTTGTCTCTATATTTTTTGATATAGTTTTATTAGTTCATCCCCTCCCTAAAAAGGAATCTGCTATGGCACAAAGCACCGTGCCTGACCTTGATGCTTTCGCAGAGGAGCTCATTGACGGGATCATTCGTTCTTGGACTTTGAGAGATCACCAAGAAAGCCCAGAGCGAGAGCTACGTGAGAAGCTCGAAGCCCGAGGATTGGCTTTTCCATTCCTACCTGCACGACGTGAAGGTTTTGTGATTAGGCAAATGGTTACCGGTGATTCCCCTATAGGGTTCTTTGACTCCGGCTTGGGAGAAATTAGGTTCACCTCCCTCGAATTCGCAAGAAAGTGCCGAGACGCCTACCGCGAACGAACTCCCGGCAATCATGCGCTTTCCGAACTCACGATTCTTCGAATCATCGAGTGATATTCTCCCTTGACCCGTTCTCGCGGGTCTTTTTTTATACTTCAGAAAAAAGCTATACTAAGAAGCAATCGCATGCCCAAATTCGTCCATCTCCATACCCATAGCCACTATTCTCTTTTGGATGGCCTCGCTAAAATCGAGGACTTAGTCGCGCGCGTGAAAGAACTTGGCATGGACGCAATTGCGGTGACAGACCACGGCAACCTCTATGCAACAGTCGAGTTCTATAAAGTTGCAACCAAGGCGGGCATAAAACCCATCTTCGGTGTCGAGGCATATATCGCCCCGGGCGACCACAAAGATAAAACTTCGAATAGTGGCGAAAAATACTTTCATTTAACGCTTATTGTTGAAAATCAAACCGGTTGGAGAAACCTCTTGAAACTCGTCACTAAATCGCACCTTGACGGCTTCTACTATCGGCCTCGAATGGACAAGAAACTTCTCCGAGAGCATCACGAGGGACTCATCGCTCTTTCAGGATGTTATTCAGGAGAAACAACAAAAGCTATTCTCGCTAACCGGCCGCAGGAAGCAGAACGAATTGTCCGTGAATATCAGGACATTTTCGGAAAGGAAAACTTTTTTATAGAACTCGGACATCATCCGAATTTTGATAAGGAAAACTTCCTTCGCGTGAGAAATTCTCTGATTGAGCTCTCAAGGAAAACTGGCGCTCCTCCGGTTGCCACCCAAGATATTCATTATCTTAAAAAAGAGGACGCGGAGTACCACGATGTGCTTCTCGCGGTACAAACGGGGAATAAAGTCGCTGATCCGGATCGGCTCTCGCTCAAGGCGGATGATTTTTCGATGCTTTCTCCGGACGAAATGGCGGCAAACTTTATAGATATCCCTGAGGCAATCGAGAACAGCGCGAAAATCGGAGACCGATCAAACGCCAAGCTTGAACTGGGGAAAATTTTACTCCCGACATTTCCCCTGCCCGACGGAGAGACTTCATCTAATGAATACTTACGGAAAACCCTCCGCAGTCGTATTACAAATCGCTATGCCCAGTCCTCGGACGCTGTGGAAACCAGGATCGCGATGGAGCTCAGCGTTATCGAACGCATGGGATTTGCCGATTACTTCCTTATCGTGCAGGACTTTATTAATTGGGCGAAAGAACGAGGCATCGTGGTCGGACCCGGAAGAGGCTCGGCCGCAGGGAGCATTGTTTCCTATATTCTCGGTATCACCGACCTCGACCCTTTGAAATACGAACTCATTTTTGAGCGGTTTTTAAACCCAGAGCGCATACAGATGCCCGATATTGATATTGATATCACGGATGTGCGACGCGACGAGGTCTTGGGCTACCTGCGAGAAAAATATGGCGAGGATCACGTTGCTCATATTATTACCTTCGGAACTATGGCCGCGCGCGCGGCCATACGCGACGTGGGGCGCGCCCTCGGCATGAGCTACGGGTTTTGCGATCAGCTCGCAAAACTCATTCCCTTTAATATGAATTTGGAAACCGCGCTTAAAAATGTAGATGACTTACGGAAATTTTATGAATCAGACGAAAACGCAAAAAAACTGCTTGATTCCGCCCAACATCTTGAGGGCGTTGCTCGGCACGCATCCGTGCACGCCTGCGGCATTGTGATTACCAAAGAATCGCTTACGGACTACCTCCCGCTCCAGCGCGCGCCGCAGGATGAGCACGTTATCATTACCCAGTTTGAGATGCATTCGGTTGAAGACCTCGGGCTTTTAAAAATGGATCTCTTAGGCTTAAGAAACCTCACCACAATCGAAAACACCTTGAATTTGGTTGAACAGGAAACCGGAGAAAAAATTGATATCACAAAAATTCCGCTGGGTGATAAAAAGGTTTTTGAACTTTTGCAAAAGGGACAAACCACTGGCATTTTCCAGCTTGAATCAGGCGGGATGACGCGCAACTTAAAAGAACTGAAGCCGACTGAACTTGAAGACATCATCGCCATGGTTGCGCTCTACCGGCCAGGGCCCATGGAACTTATCCCAGAGTACATTGCGCGCAAACACGGTAAAAGAGAAATTACCTATTTGCATCCTCTCCTCGCGCCCGTCCTCGAAAAGACTTACGGCATCATGATTTACCAGGAACAACTCATGAAAGCCGCACAGGAGCTTGCCGGATTTACGCTCGCAGAGGCAGACGTACTCCGTAAAGCAGTGGGTAAAAAAATCCGCCGCCTCCTTTTGGAACAACGCGATAAGCTCATTGAGGGTTGCTTAAAAAAAGGAGTTCAAAAACATGTAGCTGAAAAGTTTTGGGAACTTATTGAACCGTTTGATCGCTATGGATTCAACCGTTCGCACGCCGCATGCTACGCCATGATTGCGTATGAAACGGCATATCTCAAGGCACACTATCCTGTGGAATTCATGACTGCGTTCCTCAATGCCGAAGCGGGCGATATTGAGCGCATGGCATTTATTATTGCCGAATGTAAAAAGATGAATATCGAGGTACTTGCTCCGGATGTGAATCGAAGCTCGGCAGTATTTGCGCCCGAGGAAAAAAATACCCGCTTCGGACTCTCGGCAATTAAAAATGTGGGCGTGGGCGTCGTCGAAGGTATTATTCGAGAACGGGAAACTGGGGGTCCTTTTACTAACCTCTCCTCCTTTATATCTCGCGTAAAACACAAAGACCTGAACAAAAAAT